>JAAYRI010000083.1 GCA_012518875.1 Peptococcaceae bacterium | reverse complement strand
TTTAATTTTTTTAATTTAAAATGATTGTCTCACCTTTTTTCATGGTTTAGTACCTATAAAAAAGGTGATCATTTACCATAAATATACCACGCCCGGGCCGGGAATTGCAATATAGAGACTACCCGGCACAGGTACATTTACACCTATTATTTACTCCCTCCCAATCAACCAGGTTCCACCAGGCTTCCACCCAGGCGGCACGTCTGTTCTGGTACTTGAGGTAGTAGGCATGCTCCCAGACATCCAGGGCCAGTATGGGCTTGCAACCCCAGATGGCTAGATCCTGGTGCTTTTCTGCAGTTAGAATACCCAGTTTTCCTGAAGATGGGTTACAACATAACAGGGCCCACCCGGAGCCTTCCACCGCTATGGCCGCCGCTGAAAACTGCTTCTGGAATTTTTCAAAACTGCCAAAATCCCGCTCGATCATTTGTGCTATTTTTCCCGTAGCCGGGCCACCTCCATTGGGCTTCATGCTCTCCCAAAACAAGGCATGTAAAATGTGTCCGGAGCCGTGAAAAGCCAGCTCCCGCTCCCAGTGTTTTACCAGGCTGAGATCACCTTTTTCCCGGGCAGCAGCCAGTTTGGCCACCGCGTTGTTCAGCCCGTCCACATAAGCCTGATGATGGACATCATGGTGCAGCCGCACTGTTTGTTCGTCATAATAGGGTTCCAGGGCATTATAAGCGTAAGGTAGCTTTGGTAGTTGATATTTTTCCATTTATTACGACCTCCTAATACTATCCGTCAAAGGGATTATAGCCGGGGTTACTTAGGAAAAGGCTATAAAATCCTTAAAAATTTTCTAAAAACCCCTTTAGTCGTAGGCAAATTTATACCCTGTTCCCCAGACCGTCTTGATGTAGGCCGGCTTGGACGGGTCCTCTTCTACCTTTTCCCGCAGTTTTCTAATATGGACGGTAACAGTATTGTCATCTCCATAAAAGGAACTGTCCCAGATCTTGTCCAACAGGTGGGCCTTAGTAAATACATGGTTGGGATTAGCGGCCATCAACCATAACAGTTCAAACTCCTTTGGGGTCAGCTCAACCCGGCGACCTTTTATCTCCACCCCACGCTTATCATAATCCAGGACAATGTCCCCATACTGCAACAGGTTTTCATGGCTCGCCTTTTGTTGTTCCCTGACCCGCCGCAGGACAGCTTTAACCCGCAAAGCCAACTCCGTCGGGCTAAAGGGCTTGGTCTGGTAATCATCTACCCCCATGCGAAAGCCCACAATTTTATCTATTTCATCACTTCTGGCCGAGAGAATGATCACCGGGACTTCCCCACGAATGGCTCTTAACTTCTGGTATGTTTCAAAGCCATCCATGCCGGGCATCATGATATCCAGCAATACCAGGTCGGGGCTCATCTGTCTTGCTGCCTGGAGTGCCTCTTCACCGCTGGCAGCGGTGGTAACCTTAAACCCCTCCTTGCTCAAGGTATGCTGCAGTATCTTTAAAATTTTGGGGTCATCATCAACTACAAGAATATTATTATTGGTCATTACCAGCCTTTCTTCCCCCTTCCCTCAGTTTTCTCTTTTTGGCAGCACAAAGGTAAATGTGCTCCCTTTGTCTTTTTCACTGGTGACCCTGATATTGCCGCCGTGCAAGTCAACTAGTTTTTTCGCCAATGCCAGGCCTATACCGACACCACTATATTTTCTGGCGCTGGTACCATCAACCTGTTGAAAAGGTTGGAATATTTTTTCCTGATCAACTGCACTTATGCCAATTCCGGTATCAGTGACAGATATGTAGACACCTGCTGAGTCATCCTGCCTGACCCGCACAGTCACCTGCCCACCTGGGGCTGTGAATTTTAGGGCGTTAGAAAACAGGTTAGTCAATATTTGTTTGATTTTCCCTCGGTCGCCCCAAACCTTTACCTGGGTATCGGCCCGAGGTATCATTAGATCTATCCCTTTTTGCCCAAAAAGGGGTTTTGTATTATGTGCTAGTTCATCAATTAACTCATAAATATTTAGCTCTTCCATGTGCAATATGGTCTTACCGGCAGCAATTTTTGATAAATCCAAAAACCCGTTTATCCTTTCCAGCAATTCCCTGCTACTATCATTAATCTCCTCCAGATAATCCCTTTGCTGTTCACTGAGTGTGTTGGGGCTGTCATCCAACAATATTTCAGTAAAGGCAATAATTGCCGCCAGTGGGGTGCGCAGCTCGTGGTTGGTATTGGCCAAAAACTCATCCTTAAGACGGTCAGCCTCCAGCATTTGCCTATTTTTTTCCGCCAGCATTTCCGATTGTCTGGTCAAAGTCCTGTTCGTCTCGTGCAGCATACCCACAGCATCTTCTATGATTGCTTTAAATACGAAGGCAAAGGAAAAGGCTTGAAAAACATGACCCAGCAGGTTATAGGTATCATACGGACTAGAATAATAGGTAAAGGCCAAATCACTCATGATGATAAGCATTAGCGCCATTCCCAAATATAGATCCTGATTTTTAACCCACTTTTTCGCTATGATCCGGAGTAGGGTCACAGCCTCCAGACCGATTACCAGATAACCCAAAAAAATTTTGGCCACTGTCTGGCTACCTGTGGCCGGATCATACATGGCCGGCAAAATAGCCATGTACCGAACCAGTAGATAAATTAGGCCGGCGCTTAAAAAAAGTGATACTATAGGAATCAAAGCCGACTTACGGATAACAACAATTCTTTCGCCAAAGACCACTGCCCCTAAAAGGCCCACTGCCAGAATTAGCTTGGTGATAGTAAACAGGGTTGAGGCCTTGTCCACCGTATTAGGTGTAATAAAATCGGGCATGCCCATATAAGAAAGTGCATGGGCAAACTCAAGGGGAGCTACCAGGCAAAAGGTTAGGGAGAGAAGCAGCATTTTTAGTTCACGTTTGTATTTATAGTCATACCAGCTCATTAGAGCGGCACACAAGGCCACAGCCACAATGAGGAACTCGATGATCATATGCAGGGTAGGATAGATACCCCCGTTAATCACCATATAGTACCGACCTGCTAAAAAAACCAGAAGAATAAAAAAAAGAAACCAGGCCACTGCTATGGGCCAAAACCGCCCACCCGTTAACAGGCGTTCCTTTATGGGGATTGCCGGCATGGCCACAGATGCCTCCCTTCTAGAAAACAAAACGTAAGGCCAACTTTTATTTACCCTGGTGCTCATTGTAGCCCGCCCCAAGTTTCATGGTTAAATACCGGGCCTAACCCTTCCTCATTTTCTCTATACTATCATAACCTGGCCTCCGGTTACCATATTAGCAACCGGTGGCCATTATTTTTTAACCAGTCCCGGCAGGTCTGATAATGGGGACAGACACTACCTACCAGGGCCCAGAATTTTTGGGAATGGTTGGGTTCAATCAGGTGTAATAGTTCATGAATTACTATGTAATCCAACACTGGTGGAGGCGCCATGACCAGCCGCCAGTTAAAATTCAGGTTGCCCAGGCTGGAGCAACTGCCCCAGCGTGTTTTTTGCCCCTTGATGGTCACCCTGTTGAAGGGTAGTTTGAGCACCCCATTTATAGCCTCCACTCGCTGGTTAATGAGCACCCGGGCCCTGCTTCTCATCCAATGCTCTAGTACCGCTGCCGGATCCTTTTCCCGGCCTTCACCCAGGGTAATTACTATCCGGCCGGCAGCCACCTCAATAGTGTCGGCGACTAAGGATCCTGCCTTATGTACCTTTACCCGGTGTTCCGTGCCCTGATAGAAAACATGCCAGCCAGACTTTTTGCTTGCAGCCAGATCCCTTTTCAGCAGGGCATAGTAGTCAAGTTTGGCCAGAATCCAATCTTGCTTTTTCCGCA
This sequence comes from Peptococcaceae bacterium, assembly GCA_012518875.1. GTDB lineage: Bacteria > Bacillota > Desulfotomaculia > Desulfotomaculales > Pelotomaculaceae > Syntrophopropionicum. The sequence continues at coordinate 418 of JAAYRI010000083.1, read as the reverse complement.
AATAGATATTCATAGTGCCTGAATCAAAACCTTCAGGCACTATGATCACCAGGCCATTTTCTAGACTCACCTGGAGCCTGAGATTTTTGGCCCTGGTGCTGGTTTTTAATGAATAGGCTACCTGCCGGCCGGCAAGGGTTACAACCCCCCTGGACAACCTGTCCCCACCACGCTTTTGTTTAGCCGGTGGGCCCATTTTAGAAGTCCGGGTCACAACAACAAGGTCCCGGAGCCCCACAAGCTCCCGTTTCCCGATCGCAATCGGTAGCCGGGCTGTCACAGCCTGGACAACTGGTGTCGTTGGCCGGTTTGCCCACAGAGCTGGGCAAAAAAGGGACAGAAATAAGCTTCGTTAAATTTGTACTCCCACAGGAACATCTTTTTTCCTGGTCATGACCAGGCAGCTGGATCATCTCCA
>JAAYRI010000082.1 GCA_012518875.1 Peptococcaceae bacterium | reverse complement strand
TCCCGGTTGGGGAGCAACTACTGGGCAGGGTTCTAAATGGTCTGGGAGAGCCCATAGATGGGCTGGGTACACTGGATGGGATGTCTATGGCTGGTTATTATCCGGTGGACAGCCGTCCTCCCAACCCGATGACGAGGAAAAGGATCACCGAGGTTTTGCCCACAGGGCTGCGGGTTGTAGATGGCCTGCTGACCTGTGGAAAGGGTCAGCGCATTGGCATATTTGCCGGAAGCGGGGTGGGCAAGAGTACCCTGCTGGGGATGATTTCCCGGTACAGTAATGCCGATGTTAATGTGATTTCCCTGGTGGGAGAGCGGGGTCGTGAGGTGTTGGATTTTATCGAAACCGACCTGGGCCCGGCGGGGCTGGCCCGTTCGGTGGTCGTGGTGGCTACCTCCGAGCAGCCGGCACTGGTGCGTCTAAAGGGCGCCTTTGTAGCCTGTGCTATTGCTGAATATTTCCGCGACCAGGGGAAAAATGTGATGCTGATGATGGATTCTGTAACTCGTTTTGCTATGGCCCAGCGGGAAGTGGGGCTGGCCACAGGTGAACCGCCGGCAACTAAAGGTTATACCCCTTCTGTGTTTGCCCTGTTGCCCCGGCTGCTAGAAAGGCCCGGTATGTCCCATGATGGTTCCATTACAGCTTTTTTTACAGTGCTGGTGGATGGGGATGATTTAAACGAACCGATTGCTGATGCTGTGCGGGGGATCCTGGACGGACACATTGTCTTATCCCGTTCCCTGGCATCTGCTAACCACTACCCGGCAGTAGATGTGCTAAACAGTGTCAGCCGCCTGATGCCGGACATTACCAGCGAGGAACACCGGGCTGACGCCGGCAGGTTAAGGGATCTGTTAGCAGCCTACCGGCAGGCGGAGGATCTGATTAACATTGGCGCCTATGTGGCTGGTTCTAACCCACGGGTTGATGAAGCTATTGCTGTTTATGAGACCATCATTGATTTTCTAAAACAGGACGTACAGGAACATTCTGCATACGAACACACGTTGGAAACCCTCAAGACTATTGTACATAAAGGGGCGAGTGAGCATCACTAAGTTTCGGTTTCGCCTGGAGCCGGTACTGCAGAGACGTGCAGATCAGGCCGCGGCTGCTGAGCAGGCCCTGGCTCTGGCCCATAATAGGTATAACCAGCTATTAATTATATTAAATGATACCAGGCAGCGTCTGGAAAAAACATTTCAATCAGGCGATTTGAAAAAATTGGACCTTTTCATGAGTAGACAGTTTTCATTTTACCGGATGTCCCTTAATAAAAAGATAATCAAACAAAAAAAGGATTTGAACGAAGCAGCCCGCCTAGTTGAAAACAAACGTAATGAAGCTGTTCGCGCCCGGCAGGAGCAGCAGGTGCTGGAAAAACTGAAGGAGCATGGCCTGAACAATTTTAAGCGGGAAATGGCCCTCAGGGAGCAAAAGGAAATTGATGAAATGTCCCTTGCTACCTATCAACGCCGGGACAAGAGTTTATAGATGGATGAGAAAGGTGGTGATAATGTGCTGACAACAGCAGTAAACGATCTGACGACCTGGCGGCAAAAGTATGCAAAGTCCTTTCTTACCAGGGATGATCCCCAGGAATTTGACCAGGTGATGATGGCTATACTGGCCGGTGGTGTGCCTACCAAAGGACCACAACAGAATAATTTTTCCTTGATGATGGTTGCCCCACAGGGGGGACTGCTGCCGGAAGGATTAACTGATGGATTGGTAGAGGTAACTGGGAAAAATGCCTTTTCGGAAAAGGACATGGTGCCGGAAAAGGCAGGAGCAGTGTTTATTGAAGACGGTCCAGCCGGGGAGGAATCAAAACAGTCTAGAGCAATATCGGAACAGCAGGCGGTATTGGTGCAACCCGAGGAAATAGAACAGCCGGTAGCGGGTAAACAGGAAGCGGCCCACGGAGATAAATTTGACAATGTACGCAAAATGGTTGCGGCATCTCTTGTGCGGCCCGAAAAAGCAATGTTGTTGGCCAGGGCGGGCCCTGATCAGATTATCCAGGGATGTACTGTCCCTGAACCAGCAGCCGACGCTACTGTTGTCAACCTGGATCCAGTTGGCCGTGAGATTGCTCAGTGTGTACCTGAGCAGCAGCCGGCATTGGATCCCCTGGACGCAACGGAACAACAGACAGTGGGTAAAAAGGAAATAATCCCAACCAGGTCCTTTGATAATGTGCTCAAAATGAACCCGATACCTCTAGTACAGCCCGAGGAGGCTGTGGTGCCATCAAAGGTTGGTGTGCCCGGCCAGTTTATTGAAAACGCCCCGGCCGGGGAGGAATCAAAACAGTCTAGAGCAATATGGGGACAGCCGCCGGCGGGGCAGCAGTTGGAAACCACTGGCCAGCCAGGAGTGAGGGTGGACGGGAAGATCACGGCATCTATAGTGCAGCCGGAAGGAGCAATGGAACAGGTGAGGTTTGGGGGGTACCAGGAGGTAGTAGAGGAACATAGCCTGCCTGGGCAGGCACCAAAAGCTACAGTTGTTGCCGGCAGCCCGGATGAGGCAGGAGAATCTAAAAATATCGCTGCCCACCTGCAGCAGGTATTTGAAGCGGTGGACACTGCTGGTAAGCAAGACATGCAGCAGCCGGAAAAGCCTGCCGACCGGGTTATTGTTGGGCAGTCAGGCAGTCTTTTTGAAGGAGCAGCATCTAGTGGTGGAACCGGGTCAACTACTGCATTTGAGGCTGCCCCATCCTCAGGAAGTGCCCCACAGTCGGAGCCTTTTCAGCCGGGTGTTAACTGGCCGGATCTTAAAGCCCAACTTGCCCAGGGACTAAGGCAAATCCTAAACACCCACCAGGGCAACCGGCAAACAGAGGTGCAGCTTAAGCTGCAACCAGAACATTTGGGCCGGCTGACCATCAGAATGTTTATTGAACAAGGTGAGTTAAGCGTTTATTTCTATACGGGCAACCAGCAGGTTAAAGAGGTCCTAGAAGGTTCACTGCAGCAGTTGCGGGATTCCCTTAATCAGCACAATTTGCGGTTGGATCAGGCCTTTGTCCTCACTGAAGATGGCGGAGGGGATAGCACGGGTCACTATTGCCCGGGAGAGAAAGGTGGGTCCCAGTGGACACATGGTGGTTCACAAAACAATGCCTTTCCCGGGGAACAACTGGAACAGGTGCCCATAACCGCAATTGAAAAGGGCCCGGGCCGAATTAATTATTTAATTTAAATAGGGGGTGGCACCTTGCAGGTAAATGCAACAACCGGCTATGGGCAGCCGGCCCATACTGCCGCAGCACCAGTGAAAAGCCTGGACAAAGACGCTTTTCTACTGTTGTTTGTAGAGCAACTAAAAAATCAAAATCCCATGAGCCCCCAGGACTCCAGTGAGTTTATGGCCCAGATGGCCCAGTTCAGCATGCTTGAACAACTGACCAACATAAATGAAAGTATTTTGCAAGCCAGGCTGAGCCAGTCCATGGGCGGAGCAGCAGCACTCCTGGGTAAGGAGGCCACGGTAAGAACAGTGGACGGCGAAATTTCCGGATGTGTGGAGAAAATAACTATTGTCGGTCATGATGTGCTGGTTGTAATCGAGGGGAAAGGTTATGGTCTTGATCAAGTAAGCGAGCTCAGACCGGGTGATGGGTGGCCCAACCAAAAGGAGGCTAACAATAATGATTAGATCTTTATATTCCGGTGCTTCGGGGATGAAAAACCACCAGATTCGGATGGATGTGATTAGTAATAATATTGCCAATGTCAACACCACTGGTTTTAAAAGCAGCCGGGCCAATTTTGAAGATATGCTGGTGCAGACCCTGCGTTCGCCCAGTGGCCCAAGCGAAGATAGTGATCTTGGTTCCATAAACCCCTCCCAGGTGGGCACGGGTGTGGGGCTGGCCAGTATCCACACTGATATGGAGCAGGGTGCTATGCAGAGCACCGGCCGCAGCCTGGATCTGGCTATTGAAGGGAATGGTTTTTTCCAAGTAAGTGATGGTACCAATACCTTTTACACCAGAAGCGGCGTATTCTATATTGATGCCGAAGGTTTCCTGGTGGATGGCAACGGGTATAAGTTAGGAGATGAAATAGAAATTGGTACAGATGTAGGTACTATCAATATTGCTGTAGACGGTACAATTACTGTCTTTGATACAGATGGTCAGGATCTGGAGGTTAACCTGAAAATCGGCCTTTATTCCTTTGCCAACCAGGAGGGTCTGGCCAGGGCCGGTCACAACTATTTTCAGGAAACAGATGCCAGTGGGGAAGCAAAGGCTATAGAAGAAGTGGGAACCTCAAGCAAAATCAACTCCAAATACCTGGAAATGTCCAATGTTAACCTCACAGATGAATTTGTGAATATGATTACCACCCAGCGGGGCTATCAAGCCAGTGGGCGGGCCATCACCACCTCGGACCAGATGTTGATGGAGT
>JAAYRI010000081.1 GCA_012518875.1 Peptococcaceae bacterium | reverse complement strand
CCCTGTCTGATAATCTCATGCACAATAGCGATGGGTTGTCTGGCATCTACAAAACCTGCTATGCCGAGATTATCTCCATCTTTTACATATTTTTGTACCGCTTCTTTCAGGCTTATTCTTTTGTCTCTTTTGGATTTGTCCTTATTCGCCAGAAATTGTCTAGCTTCGTCGGGTGATAGGCCTGTCCAGTACATATTCACTCTCCTTTGTGGTTTCAAAATCCATTCTATGATTTTGGATTATACTCCCGTCGACTACTCGGAAGATAGTCACCGTCATTTGCTGTGGTTACCCTGGCTCTTTTGCTAATTGCCGGGGTGAGCAATAGACATTGTTGTGGAGCGTGTCCTATAAGGTCCTATATTAGCTGGAAAAATGGCTGATAGTGACTGAAAGAAACCTATCCTTTCACCGTTTCTAAAAATATTTACCCCCCTAGAAATTAATTTTATTGTACCTGTAGCTCCTATACCATTGTTCATAGGAACAATGGACCCTGTACCAAAGTACTAGTGCTAATTAAGCTGAAAATAGTCATAATTTAAAAAATTCTGAATAACAGGCCGGAATTGTTGTGTTTTCTAGTTATATTAGCGCTGGTAGTAAATATATTTTAAACTAGGTTTTTTTTTATTGTCTTATCGATACACACCCAATGTGTATCAAAGGACTAGTACAACCGCACATTGTGGGGGAGGTAAATTATAGTTGATAATGTAAATGACCACAGATTTCATTCCTTGGCTAGATTGCAGGTAAAGGTGGTGATTTCTGGGAACTAAACATGTTTTGAGCAAGGCTTAGGGCTATCTAAAGAATATTTATTAAGGGAGGTAAAAGAATTAATGAATAGTGCGAGTTCTAAAATCAGGAATATATCAAATTTGGAGTATAAAGAAAAGAAACTCGAATACTGGGGACCTACTCCGGATGAATCCAGGAAGGCAATGGTTAATAAGTCGCACGCCCTTAAAGACAAAACCACAACCTTGAAGGATGCCGTGGCTAAATACATCAAAAATGGCATCAACCTGGGCATTGGAGGTTTTGTAAATACCAGGGTTCCCGTTGCCATTATTCATGAGATTATCAGGCACGGTGCTACAGACCTAACCCTGTCCTTCCAATCAAATTCCATATGTCCAGAGTTATTGGCGGGGGCTATGATTCTGGACCCGGACCGTGTTTCCATAAAGCGGGTGGAGCTGGCCTGGTGGGGGTATGAAATTATCGGTATCGCACCAATGCTGCGCTACCTGGCCACAAATGGCATGATTGAAATGGACGATTACACCAACTATGGTATGTCGGTGCGGTTTAAAGCAGCATCAATGGGAATACCCTTTATTCCTGTTAGGGATCATGGTGGTTCAGACATGGAGCTAATCAACAGGGGCAAGATGGTGAAATGTCCATTTAGCGGCAAGAATGTCTATCTGCTTCCAGCCTGTCATCCCGATGTGGGTATTGTTCACACCACCGCTGCGGATATGTACGGGAATGCCCGGATTTTTGGGGCCTACTGCACCTGTCCGGAAATAGCAATGGCGGCTAATGCCACGATTATGACCACAGAAAAAATAATCGCTTCTGAAAACATCAGAACCTATCCAAACCTCACTGAGATTCCATTTCCAGTAGTGGACACTGTAACTGAAGTACCATATGGATCCTATCCGGGGGCCAGCTACGGCAGCTACTGGTTTGATATGGATCACCTTAAAATGTTTAGAAGCATTTGCGAGGATTTCCGCAAGACCGGCAGCAAGGATGCACTGAAAAAATATTATGATGAATATGTTTTTGGCTGTGAAAATCACGATGACTTTATCGATAAAATTGGTTATAAAACCATTAAGAAGCTAAAGGATCTAGATGGTGGCCAACCAATTATCCTAACCTAGTTAATGGCTTAATTAAACTAAATTATTATACTAAGGAGGTAAAGGAATGTCTGAATATACGCCATTTGAAATGATTGCCTATACCGGTTCCAGAGTCCTCGAAGACGAGAAAATAGTGTTTGTGGGCACCGGACTGCCAATCATTGCGGCAATGCACGCGCAGCTGACCCATGCCCCTAACCTTTACATGATTTATGAAGCCGGTTCACTGGCTCCTATCCTGGAAATGGGGATGCCCCTATCTGTGGGTGATACCAGGGCTGCCCGCAAAGCCTGTTATCTCAAGGGTTTGTGCGGTGCTTTCGAACTGACCCAGAGAGGCTGTGCCGACTATGCCTTCATCGGTGGCGCCCAGATTGATATGTACGGAAATATCTGTTCAACTATTGAGGGACAAAATTACGATAAACCTGGTATCCGTTTCCCGGGCAGCGGCGGCGCCGGTGCTATGGCCGCTAATTGTGAAAAAACCATTGCTATTATGGCCCTGGAAAAAAGGAGATTTGTAAAAAAACTGGACTTTGTTACCAGTATTGGCTTTGGTGATGGTTCGGCAGATTATCGGGAAGAAGCCGGCGTTTTGGGTGCCGGACCCTACAGGGTGATTACCAACCAGGCGCTATTTGGTTTTGATGAGGATACCAGGAGGATGGAACTACTGGAGGTAAAACCGGGCCTTACCCCGGCCGACATACAGGATTTGGTGGGCTTCGAACTGGTTATCTCGCCTGATGTGAAGGATATGGAGGAGCCCACAGACGAGGACCTGAGGCTGCTCCGGGATGTTATTGATGCCGAAGGTTATTTCTTAAAGAGAGTCATAAAGAAATAGCTAGAATACAATGGGTATTCGGGAGGTGTTATATAGATTTAAATATTTTATAAAAAAAGCCCCTAAAAAGGCTTAAGGTTAAAAAAGAAAAGTACCCCCAAATGATCTGCGCCTGGGCAAAAGGCGCACCTTTTTTTAGACTACCTTAGTAAAATGCTACCTTGGGCCGGTGTCCACCAGCTTTTCCTGAATGGCTAGGACTGCTGCCTGGGTACGATCATTTACATCCAATTTGATTAGGATACTGCTGACATGGGCCTTTACGGTACGCAGTGTAATATTTAACTTGCCTGCGATTTCCTTATTGCTGTTACCGTTGACAATTAGTTGCAGTACCTCCCTCTCTCGATATGTCAGTAAGGAAGGTTCTTTGGGAATCCTGTAGTGGGGTGAACCTTGCACCAGATTTACCAGGAGGTCATTGGCAATAGCAGTATCAACAAAATAGCGGCCTTCAGCAACGCTTTCCACGATCTCGATTAATTGTTCCGCCGGGCTATCCTTTAAGACGTAAGCAGAGCAACCGTCGCGGATGGCTTGAACAACTTTATCATGCTGGTTACTGACAGTGAGAATAATGATGTGAATGTGGGGGTTTTTGGCTTTAATTAATTTTGCGGCCCTGATGCCATCCATTTTTGGCATATTTACATCCATAAGGATCATTGTCGGCTTGAATTTTTTAATGCAGTCTATAGCTTCTTCACCGTTAGTTGCTTCACCCACCACGGTAATATCATGCAGGTCAAAAAGCATCTTGAGACTACGGCGTACCAGCGGGTCATCATCCACCAGCAATAAGCGGATATCGCTACACAGATATTCATTCATCTGAATCACCATGCCGGGCTTGATTAAATACTGGCAGGGTAACGATAAACTTTGTTCCCCAGCCCGGTTCACTTTCTAGTTTAATTGAGCCGCGGTGTGCTTCGATATTTTTTTTGGCTATGGCCAGACCCAGGCCTGTACCACTTTGTTTAGTTGTAAAAAAGGGTTCAAATATTTTTTGCTGGATTTCTTTGGATATCCCGCTGCCCCAATCTTCGACAATAATAACAACTTGATCAAAAAGATGATCAGTGGATATTCTTACTGTGCCGCCACCTTCAGTGGCTACAAGGGCATTCGTCAACAGGTTGCTAAATACCTCCTTAAGCTTTTCTACATCACCAAGGGTATTCGGAACAGGTTTGTTCAGGGAGGTTTCTACAATAAAATTTTTGCCTCTTCCTTCTCTATATTCCTCTACCAATCCTTTTAACAGCTCGTTTAGGTTGACTTCTTCCAGCCGCAGGTAGGTGCTGCTTGAAAATCGCAATAGATCCTCAGCTGTCCTGCTGACCCGATCCACAGCCTCCTTTACTATATTTAAATCCTCACTAATATCCATCTTCCAGGAGGATTTTTTCCCTATGGAATATAGGGATACCCTAATTGAGGTCAAGGGGTTTTTAATCTCATGGGCGATAATGGCTGCTGCCTTACCAAGGGAGGCCAATCTTTCCGCCTGTTTTACCTTTTGTTGTAGTACAGTAATGATTTCTTCTTTTTCTTTGAGATCCTTTTCATAGGTTAGCGAGTCTTTAACGGCGACACTGATTTGGTTGCAAATCAATTCCAGCATACAAAGATCCCTCAGGGAAAAATCACCCTTGCTCTCTGGACGCATTACATGGATTGTGCCAAGAAAGTTGCCTTCTAAGAGGATCGGTGCCCCAATACTGTAGAGAACACCATCACGCCTGAGGGCAGACTGGAAATAAGGAAGTCGCTTAATTTCTTCAACTGGAAATATGTCTGTGGCACGCCAGCCTTTTTTGGTGCGGAGTTGTTTCATAAAGAGGAAATGGCTGGAGATGTTTTCCCTGAATTGTTTGAGCAATCTTTCGCTTAAACCAATATTGGAATGGATGGTAATTTTGCCTGTACTTTCATGGTAGAAGAAAATGCCGCTTTTTGTGTGTTGAATTAACTTCGGTAAGTAGGAGTGAACAGATTGCAATATTTCATCAAGAGCGTTGTTGGAGGTAACAATATTGCTTACTTTTAAGAGGATATCGAGTTCTTCCAATGTAAGTTCTTTATGTGCAAAGCCACTGTCGTCTGCTCTGGTTGCGGACATTAAAATCCTCCCCTCATCGAGGATAT
>JAAYRI010000080.1 GCA_012518875.1 Peptococcaceae bacterium | reverse complement strand
CCTTGTGTCCCTTAAATATGTAAGGTATGCAAAAAACCACCAGCCCACAGGGTTTTCCCTGCTTTATCATGGTTTAAAACCTCCATGCTTGTTGAAATATCTTTAATTTTCACCCTTTTGCGGCAAAATATGTTGTAGCATTACTGGATAATAGTATATCCATAAACAGGAGGTAGCGCGAAATGTATGAATTGTTGAAAACGAGAAGAAGTATCCGTAAGTTTGAGGATAAAGTAGTAGAGGCGGACAAGCTGGACACTATTTTGAAATGTGTGCTAATGGCGCCATCTTCCAGGGACAGGCAGCCCTGCGAATTTGTTGCCGTCACAGAACGGGAATTGTTGCGGAGCCTTTCTGTCAGCAGGACTATGGGCACCGAGTTTTTGGCGGGGACTGGGGCGGCGGTTGTTGTGCTGGCAGATCCAGGTAAAAGTGATGTTTGGATTGAGGATGCCTCCATCTCCGCCTTAACCATCCAACTGGTAGCCCATTCCCTGGGGCTGGGTTCCTGCTGGTCCCAGATTAGGGAAAGGCTGACCCCGGCCGGCAGACATGCGGAGGATCATGTCAAGGAGGTTCTAAAAATACCCGTTAGGTTCAAGGTTTTGTGCATCATAGGGCTGGGTTATCCGGTGGTAGAAAAGCCGCCCCATGATGAAGCCGACCTTCCTTTAGACAAGCTGCACCGTAACCGTTACTAATTCCCCAGAATATTGAGAAGAGGGTGGTTTAAATGAAATTTTGCTGGTGCACCATTTCTGTTAGCAACCTGGAGCAATCGATCAGGTTTTATCAGCAAATAGTGGGGCTTTCCTTGAATAGAAGATTTGTGGCCGGACCTGGCGTGGAAATAGCCTTTCTGGGTACCGGTGGAACAGAGATAGAGTTGATTTGTGACTCCAACCGACAGGCCCCGGTTCACAAAGAAGGCATTTCCCTGGGTTTTTCAGTTAGTTCACTTGACAAACAAATTGAGTTCATCAAAGAAAAAGGGTTGGAGGTGGAAAGTGGTCCCCTTCAACCCAATCCAAATGTGCGGTTCTTTTTCGTTAAGGATCCCAACGGTGTCAGTATCCAGTTTGTAGAACATATAATGTAGTATTCAAGGGACACGGGGGGGGACGGTTTTTCTGTGCCGTTCCTTTTTTTTCATGAATATCAAGCCGTGTAAAAACCACCTTTGGAAGCGACTTCTACCATACGAACACGGGTACAAACCTCTATCCGGTACCATAACCCCCACTTTTTACCCTAAAGCCGTTAAATTTTGGCCTTTTCACACAGTCTGCCGGTCCCTTATGTTACTTTTTATTTGAACAATTTTCCTAGTAGTCTACCAGTGGCTTTACCTGCCGCACGGCGGGCAATACGCTTACCCACTGTGCCCTTTTTCACAGCGGAGACGTCTCCAAGGATTTTGGCCAGGCCGTAGAGCACCCCCCGGGTTTGGCTGATTGGATCTTTTTTGCGGGCCATAGTGCACCTCCTAATTATATATCACTGGCATTATTATACTATAAACAACTGATGCAGAAAGGGCAAATAGAGAAAATTCTG
>JAAYRI010000011.1 GCA_012518875.1 Peptococcaceae bacterium | reverse complement strand
ATAATGAGCCCAACCTGAGGGGTTCAACTTTAGAAAAGATAGTTGAAAAAAATTTGGCCGACAGGTCGTCTGACGGCTGGTCTTCACCACACACCAAATCAAACAAGGATTAATAATTACAATATTTTAAACAGCAGGGGATGTAGTTAATGGATAGATTAGAACCGCGTGATATGTCACGACCATCTACCGAGCAACTAATCAATCTTGAACAACTAATGCCTTTGCCGGCTCCTTACGACAAACCGGGTATGGAACCGGAGTTGAAACAGGTAAAAGATTCCTGGCGGGAGACCTATTGTACCAGCCTGGATGGTATTATTGGTAACGATCGCTTAAAACGCCCCGGAAGCAAGGCGGAGGAAGAGGAGTTTATTAAGAATTTTCTAAACGGGATGGACAAGCTTTTTTCCCGGGAAACAAACGGTGGTTTTTTAACCCCTTTTTCCCTTGCGTTTGAGTATTGCGCCAGTTGTGGTGTCTGCTCGGACGCCTGCCATATCTTTAAGGCCAGTGGGGAAAAAGAGGTGTATAGGCCTCTTTTTCGTTCTGACACACTGCGCAAACTTTATTATAGCTATAAAAGGAGAGGCAGCCTCCTGGCCCGTTTTGCCGGCGGAAATATGGATATTAATGTGGAAGCTATTATGCGGTTAGGTGAGCTGGCCTACCGTTGTAATCTTTGCCGCCGTTGCGCCCAGGCCTGTCCCTTGGGATTGGACAACAGCGTCATTGCCAGGGAAATCAGGGCTCTGTTCAGCATGGAGATGGGTATGGCACCCAGCATGCTGCACGAAAGGGGTACGGTGTTGCAGCTCAGTACTGGTTCCAGTACCGGTATGAATAAAGATGCATTTTTAGACAACATTGAGTTCATTGAGGAAGATATCTATGAACGGCTGGGCAAAAAATATAAATTCCCCATTGATAAAAAAGGTGCAGATATTCTTTTGATCCATAATGCCGGGGAGTTCCTATCCTGGCCGGATAATCCCACTGCTTTTGCCATACTTTTTGAGGAGGCGGGGCTGGATTGGACCATGAGCAGTGAGCTGGCTGGTTACGATGGGGTAAACTATGGCATCTGGTATGATGATGCCCAGGCGGGGAAAATAGCCCTGGCCCAGCGCCGGGCTGCTCGGGAACTGGGGGTAAGAAGGATAGTTATTGGGGAGTGTGGTCATGCCCATCGGGCGGCAGCAGTAACATCAGACCGGCTGGCTGTGGGTGCAGACAATATTCCCCGTGAAAGCAGTTTTCCCATTCTAAGGGACATTGTCCGGGGCGGCCGGATTAAATTTGACCCGCTGCGCAACAATTTCCCCGTTACCCTTCATGACCCCTGCAATATTGTTCGCTCCATGGGTGTGGTAATGCCCCAGCGCCAGATTCTCAGGGAATTATGCCCGCAATTCAGGGAGATGACACCCCACGGTGTGGAAAATTACTGTTGCGGCGGTGGCGGTGGTTTTGCCGTCATGAGGAGTATGAATTTCCCAGACTGGGAAATGAAAGTTGCCGTCAGGATGAAGTTCAAGCAGGTTCTGGAGGCCTTTCAGGACACCATCCAGGATCCCACAGTGCCTAAATATATTTGCGCCCCATGTTCCAACTGCAAGGGCGCTTTCCGGGATATGCTGAATTACTATCAGGCTACTACCAGGTACAATGTACGATATGGCGGTATCGCCGAACTAATGGTCAATGCTATGACTATGTTTGACCAGCCATATTTTGAATGGTTGCCAGGTTAACGAAATATCCTAATAACCACCTGGGTTAACTGGTGGAAAAATCCACATAGAAGGTCGTGCCGCTGGGGCCTGTTTCCACCCGAATAGTAGCATTCTGCCTCAAGGCAATGCTGTCACAGACAGCCAGACCCAGGCCGGTGCCGGAGTCCTTGGTAGTAAAAAAGGGTGTACCCATTTTATTCAGCACATCTTGTTCTATCCCCTTGCCCTGATCCTGTATGGCTAATACCACCTTGTCTTCCTTTATAAATGTTTTGAGGGTAATCCTCCCCCCCGGCTCCATTGCTTCCAGCCCATTGCGGATCATGTTAAGGATTAGCTGGCGGATTTCTTTTTCGTCTAATAGCAAATCCGGAATATCACCGGGCTCCATTTGTACATACATGTCTGTGCGCATGGCATCGGCTTGAATGAGGGGGTATAGGGCCTTCAATATATCATTTAGGTTATGATGTTTTTTGCAAACGGCTTTGTTTTTGGCCAGGGAAAGGTATTCGGAAATGATTGAGTTGGCCCGATCGAGCTCTTCAATCATTAAACTGAAGTAGTTCCTAAATTTGCTGCATTCCTGTTTTTCCCCCAGCATCTGCAAGAAACCACGAATAGTGGTCATCGGGTTTCTGATCTCATGGCCGATACCGGCAGCCATTTCACCGATTAGGTTTAGTCTCTCCAGGCGGGACATTTCTTCCTGCAGCCGCTTCCGTTCGGAGATATCATTAACAACGCTCAGCACTAACTGTTCGTCATCTAAAGGCATTATCCGCGCTGAATAAAGTCCAATGCTGGTTTCGCCCGATTTTTCGCGAAAAGTGCATTCCAGGTTACTGATCATGCCGTTTTTCTGCAGCAGTTTTATTACTTCCGCCCTTTCCGGTTTGGCCCAAAAATTGATATCGCTCACAGTGCGGCCTGCTATCTCCTCCTGGCTATAACCTGTGACTTGTAAAAAGCGGTTGTTAACCATCACCAGGCGGCCTTCATCTATAGTGCTGATAAACATCAGGCTGGGGCTGTTATTGAATATTTGCGCAAAGCGCTGTTCCGACAATTTTAGGGCCTTTTTTGCATTTATATGACCGGTGATGTCGCGGATGGATTCAATGGCACCGATTACATTTCTGTTGCTGTCGAGCAGCAAGGTGGCTATACCCCAGAGGATGGCCCCCTTACCTTGATAGGTGAAAGGAACATTAGTTTCAGTGATCAGGGTATCACCGTTTCTGATAATATAATCATACTTGTCTTCAAGTTTTTTTTGGGGTTTTAAAACAAGATCTATCAGGGTTGGTCTCCGTTCCCCGTAAAAGGGTACGGCATAAGCGTAATCCCCCCGGCCAAGTATGTCCTCTTTTTTTACCCCAGTCATTTTTTCGATGGCCTTATTCCAGGCAATAACCTTTCTGTCTTTATTTACTACATAGGTGGCATCAGGGAGGAAGTCTATAATATCCTCCAGCCGCTGGTTCAGGCTACGCAACTGATTTTCCGCTTTTTTACGCTCGGTGATGTCTACTACAGTGCCCACCAGGCCGACCAGGACTCCATTTTTATTCTTGCAGGTGGCTTTGTTGAAGATCACATCGCGCTTAGATCCATCAGCAGAGAGCAGCCTGTGCTCATAGGCCTGGACACCTGGTTCGTTGAACAATGCTGCATCCATTTCATAATATTTGTCGGCCAGGTCCTGGGGATATAGATCATAGACCGACTTACCAATCACGTCCCTTTTTGTTTTTCCCAAGAATTCCTCAAAGGCCTTGTTGCATCCTTGATAAAGGCCCATACAGTCTTTGTAGAAAATTGGGTTGGGGATGCTGTCTATCATGCGCTGTAAAAAAAATGATTGATCTCTTAACGCACCTTGGGCTCTTTTTTGTTTTGTAATATCAGAAAAGGAGGCGATGCTTTTTTTGCTACCGGGGATCATGCTCACAGTTAGCATTATATCCCTGGTTTCACCCTGTCTGTTTATAGCTTGAGCTTCATATTTTTTAGGGGCGGAATTGGGGGTGATGCGCCGCAAGCGGTGATATTCCTCCATTGTTGCATGCAGGTTTTTGGGGACAAATTCAGGCCATTTTTTCTTCCCTTCGACTTCACATCTGGTAAACCCCGTAACTTTTTCAAATTCTACATTGGCCAGGGAAATGGTTTTGTCTTCCTCAATAATCGCTGTCGCTGCCCCAGTGGTGTTGAAAATTGTCCAGCAATATTCCTTTGTTTTTGCGAGTATTTCCTCATCCTTGATTAAATCAGTTAAAAAAGAAAACATTACGATACCCCCAAAGCGGTTTAACCAGTTCATTGCCATCTGGCATGTAATATCCCTCTTTCAATATTCAACGCTTATTATCATTTAACCTGCGGGGTTTTGTAAAATAATGATTTAATCGGATAATATTTGTAAGGGCAACTTTTAAAACCGCCTGCCCGGCGGTTTTAAAGGGTGGTCCTATTTTTCTCCATTTGCTGCGGTTCCTTCAGTTTCAGAGGATGGGATCGGCGGCATTGGGATGGTAGCCGCCGGTTCGGTATCAATACCCGTTGTGTCATCTTTGGCGGCTTTAGCGCTAGCGCTCAGCTCGGGGAAAATAATAGAGGTATTGGGGCCCATGTTTATATCTATACCGGTAATGGGGAGCCCTATGCCGGGAGCTGGTATCGCTCCTGGACCGTCAAAGGTGTCAGACCCTGTGTTTATGCCGGTGGGTAGATTAGGTTGTTGTTCCCCATTAGAGTAACTGGGCTGGCATGTATCACAGGAGTTGCAAAAAATACTGTTCCAAAATTCAGCTTCACTCAGTTCTCCACCGATAAAGCGCAGTACCATCATCCGGGCCGTTTCATGGGGGGCCAGAGCGGCAAACTGAGCCAGGTGGCAGATCTGCTGCAGTTCCAGGTTCAATACCTGTTTGACTTTATCACACCAGGTTAGATTTTCTTCCAATGCACTTAAAAAGACGAATGGGTATGGGGGTTTCTTTGGTGTCTCTTCAGTGGGCATACCAGACGTGTCCTCTTCTATCTCATACTTTGCGGCAATAGCAGTTAGAGCCTTGGTCTGCCTGGGTCCCATAGCGGCCATTTGCTCAATTGCCTGCTGCAGACCGGGTGAGGGCGCATGCTGAACCAATGCGGAATACAATCCAATCTTATGGTGTTGGTTTTTGGCAATAGTATCAAACAAGGTGTGTGGATTGGCCGGACACATACTTGTTATGGTGTTGGTTAGCATTTCTCCCTGGGTGTCGGCTTTATTGTCCATTATGTACATTCCTCCAAATCACTTTTTTACATAGTATGTGAAAGCAATTGTTGTGGTTACAATGGTCGGGTGTTGGACCCTAGCAAGGAATTGTAATAATATGTAGAGGTGGGGCAAATTATAGCTTGACACATATAGGGGATTTTTGTATACTGAAAACCAGCTATATGGGCAAAAGCCATGAAGGGGACCAGGGTCTGCCGCAAGGGCTCCAGAGAGCCGGGTTAGCTGAAAACCGGTGCTTTTGGGCGGATTCCGATATCACCCCGGAGTTGCAGGCTGAAAAATGCAGTAAGCCGGGCCGGTTCAGGCAACCGTTATAATGCCCT
>JAAYRI010000079.1 GCA_012518875.1 Peptococcaceae bacterium | reverse complement strand
GTTTTATTGTGTTTTTTAAAATGAAGTCATGTTTGGCTAGGTTGTAAAAGGTTGATCACGATGGTCTGCTTGACTCTGCTACAGGAAAGATGGGATACCTGCCTACTTTTACTTGACACTAACGTTTTAGGATTTTAATATTGACACTCTATTATAGCTATGCTAGAATTATAGTTTATTTGACACAGGATAAATTTTGTGATATATTTTATATGTGGCAAATATTTTGTTTTTAAAAAACATGGGGGGTACGGCATGTTTAAAATAGGAGACAAAGTGGTGTACCCGATGCACGGTGCAGGTATAATCGAATCCATTGAAGAAAAGGAAGTGTTAGGGGAAAGGCGTAAGTATTACATTCTACAGTTGCCTGTTGGCGATATGAAGGTAATGATCCCGATCAACAATGGTGAAGGTGTAGGTTTAAGGGAAGTAGTTGACTGGAAGGGTGTAGAAAAGGTTCTGCACATCATGCGCCAGCAGAGTACTGCCATGTCGCCGAATTGGAACCGCAGATACCGCGCTAATTTGGAGAAAATTAAGAGCGGCAACATATATGAGGTGGCTGAGGTTGTGCGCAACCTGATGAAAAGGGACCGTGAAAAAGGTCTCTCTTCCGGTGAGAGGAAAATGCTGGAAAATGCAAGACAAATATTAATTAGCGAGCTGGTTCTAGCCACGGAACTAGAGGAGGAAAAGGCCCAGTCGCTTTTGGATGGCGCCTTTGCTTAAAAAGCGTCAGTATAAACTGACGTTTTTTAATTTAATGCAATAATATATGCCAATTTCATATTTTGTGATATAAGTGTCTAATAAAAATAGTTTGCAAGGGAGGTGATAAATAAGTGTTGAAGAGGATTGTGTATATTGTTCTCCTAATCTTTTTTACCGCCGGTGGGTTTGCCTCGGGGTATTTTTTGGTTAATAGCGATCTCACCTCCTTTTTTGTCAACATGCCTCAGCAGTTCAAGTTTGGTTTTATTGGACTTTCTACATTATTATTTCTTGTAGCTGCTATTTTACTAGCGCCGCTACTGATCCGCTGGGTGATAAGGCTAATGGTTTTTGTAGAGCAGTATTTGCAAAAGATACCATCCCAGGATTTACTAATGGGCTCAGTGGGTTTAGTTATTGCACTCATAATTGCCAATTTAATAAGACCGGCTATTTCTTCAATTGGTTGGCCGGGAATAGTCTTGTCAGTTTTGCTTATGTTGTTTCTAGCCTATCTTGGGGTAAGCGTTTTTGTTAAAAAACGGGAGGAGCTTTTGTCCTTCTTCGCTAGTATGCCCAAGTTTGGCAAAGAGCGTGGGGCCAAGGCTGAGCTCCGTGCTGGGCAGTTGAAAATTCTTGATACCAGCGTTATTATTGATGGGCGGATATCTGAGCTCTGCGAAAGTGGTTTTATTGAAGGGATTCTTCTTGTCCCTGCTTTTGTGCTTGAGGAACTGCGTCATATTGCTGATTCCCCGGATTTGCTGAAACGCAATAGGGGTAGGCGTGGTTTAGATATATTGAACAAGATGCGCAAAGATCAGGAAGTCAAAATCCAGATATATGATAACAATCGGGGTTTGGAGGAAGCCGCGGAGGTGGATACCAAGTTAGTGAAATTGGCCCAGAAACTAACAGCAAAAATTATTACTAACGATTTTAACCTGAACAAGGTAGCGGAACTACATGGTGTCAAGGTGCTTAATATCAACGAGCTGGCCAATGCTGTAAAACCGGTGGTATTGCCAGGTGAGGAAATGATTGTCCAGGTTGTAAAGGATGGCAAAGAGGCAGGCCAGGGTGTGGCCTACCTTGATGATGGCACGATGATTGTAGTTGATGGGGGCAAGCGTTTTATTAACCAGACCATTCCTGTAATTGTCACCAGTGTTCTGCAGACTGCAGCCGGTAGAATGATTTTTGCTAAACCAAAATACGACCGCCGGGCTAATGGGCCAACAGGTTATGCTGAGGTGAACATAATTGGCTAAAATTGGGGCCATAGTGCCTGCTGCAGGCAGCGGCCTTCGGATGGGTATGGGTACAAAAAAACAGTATCTTGCTCTGGCTGGTATTCCCTTGCTGGGCTACGCTTTAAAAATTATGGAAACCAGTTCCGCTGTGCAAGAAATTGTTGTTGTAGTCGGTCCCGGTGAGGAGGATTACTGTTGCGATGCTGTGGTTAAGAAGCTTGGCTTAAATAAAATTGCAGCGATTGTACAGGGGGGAAGCGAGCGCCAGGATTCCGTGTATAACGGCCTTCTGGCGCTTTCTCCTAATACTGATATAGTTGTGGTTCATGATGGGGTCCGTCCTTTCTTTAGTCAGGATACCCTGGCCGATGTTGTTGCTGCTGCGCAAAGGTATGGTGCGGCAACATGTGCGGTTCCAGCCAAGGACACCGTTAAGCTGGGTGATGAAGACAGGTTTGTTGCCAGGACACTACCCCGCGATCGCACCTGGCTGGTGCAAACACCACAGGCATTTCGGTACAAATTGCTTATTACAGCCCATCGTCGAGCCCAGGAGGATAACCTGCTGGTAACTGATGATACGGCCCTTGTAGAATCCATCGGTGGGCAGGTGAAAATTATCATGGGTACCTATGAAAACATAAAGATAACAACACCGGAGGATTTGGATGTAGCGAGGGCCATAATAGAAGCGGCCGGGCAGGGGGGGTTATGGTGAGAATAGGTATCGGCTATGACGTCCACAAAATGGTTGAAGGTAGACCCCTTGTCCTTGGTGGGGTAAATATCCCTCATGAGAAAGGCCTTCTGGGGCATTCCGATGCTGACGTACTGGTGCATGCGCTTATGGATGCTCTTCTGGGTGCGGCCGGGGAGGGAGACATTGGCAAGCATTTCCCAGATAACGACATAAAATATAGAGGGATTAGTAGCCTGGCCCTGCTTGTTAAGGTAAAAGAGATACTTCATGGTAAGGGGTTCATGATTTTAAATATAGACTCTGTGATTGTGGCCCAGCAGCCCAAAATGGCCCCCCATATCGGGAAAATGATTTCATGCCTGTCGGAGACATTGGATATAAGTGCCGGCCGGATAAATGTCAAGGCGACCAGCACGGAGGGTTTGGGTTTCACCGGTACGGGAGATGGTATTGCGGCCTATGCTGTGGCGATGCTGGGACATGTGCGTTAACGAACAGCAGCAGTGGTTGCTCATCCTCTGAGGGAGATGTTATAATAAGCTCGCTTATTTAGGAAGGGATTAACTAACACAGGTAACCTTTATGGTAGTAAGGGAGGATTTTTTGAATTGTCTTCAGTTAGGGTAAGATTTGCACCAAGCCCAACAGGGCCATTACATATTGGTGGGGCCAGATCGGCACTGTTTAACTGGCTATTTGCTCGCCACCATGGCGGTACATTTATTGTGCGCGTCGAAGATACAGATCAGGAACGTTCATCCCGCCAGTCAGAGGAAAACATCATGAATGCGCTACACTGGCTGGGATTAGATTGGGATGAGGGGGTGGATGTTGGTGGGCAATATGGGCCTTATAGGCAGACGGAGAGGCTGGAGTTATATAATAAATATGCTGATTTCCTACTAAATAGTAAAGACGCCTACCTGTGCTATTGCAGTGAAGAGGAGCTTGCTGCAGAAAGGGAAGCCCTCATGGCCAAGGGTGAACTGCCCCGCTATGTGGGACGCTGCCGGGACCTTACTGCTAAGGAACGGGCAGAATTTGAAGCTGCCGGCCGCCGGCCGGTTGTCAGGTTCCGTGTACCGGAAAATGGGGAAGTTTTGATTAAGGATCTGGTGCGTGGGGATGTTTCATTCAAGTGTGATGAGATTGGTGACTACATCATTATTAAGTCCGACGGTATACCCACATACAACTTTGCCGTTGTGGTTGATGATCATGCCATGAGAATAAGCCACGTGGTTAGGGCAGAAGAGCATTTATCGAATACACCTCGTCAGATATTACTCTATAACGCCCTGGGCTGGGAAACCCCGATATTTGCCCATGTATCACTGATTCTGGGCAAGGACCGTAGCAAAATGAGTAAACGCCACGGTGCTACCTCCATTGAACAGTACCAAAATAGGGGCTATCTGCCGGAGGCGCTGGCAAACTTCCTGGCTTTGCTGGGCTGGTCTCCCGGTAGTGAGGAGGAGATTTTTTCTCTAGAACAGCTCAAACAGCAATTTAGCCTGGACAGGGTGGCTAAAAGTCCCGCTGTTTTTGATCTTGATAAACTTAATTGGCTCAATGGCCACTATATTCGGGAGACAAGCCTGGATAGGGTTACAGAAATGGCCTTGCCATATCTGGAAGCGGCAGGATATATCAGCACTCCTCTGGCGCCGGAAGAATATGGGTCAGTGAAAATGATGGTTGCCGCTGTGCGTAAATACCTCAGTTACATGCAGGAAATAACTGAGCATGTGCGGATATTTTTTGATGATGATGTTCAGGTTAAGGATAATGAATCAGGGCAGATTATGAACGGTGATCAGGTCAAAACCTTGATGCGGGAATTAATTAAAAGGATAAATATAGCAACAACAAATGCCATTGCAGGAGACGAGGCGAAGGTGCTTTTAAAGGAAGTTGGCCGGTCTTTGAAATTAAAGGGGAAGCAAATTTTTATGCCGGTGCGGGTAGCTCTTACAGGTAGTACACAGGGGCCTGATCTTGATCTGGTTATGGCCATCTTGGGACGTGAAGCAATCACCCGTCGCCTGTCTAAATGGATATAGGAATGATGATGAATGTGGTTGAACCGGGAAATGGATCAACAGGATATTTTACAATGGGGGGCAGTATAATCCATGGAGGTATATAATACCCTGACCAGACAAAAGGAGACCTTTCAGCCGCGTGAACCAGGTAATGTTTATATATATGTCTGTGGGCCGACCACCTATAACTACATACACCTGGGCAATGCCCGGCCACTGGTGTTTTTTGATACGGTGCGCCGTTATTTGGAATGGAAGGATTACAAGGTCCTATTTGTCCAGAATTTCACGGATATAGACGATAAAATCATCAACAAGGCTGCTGAAGAAAAACGTGACCCGTTGGAGTTGTCTCGCGGTTATATAAACGAATATTTCAAGGATGCCGGGGCCCTCAACGTTCGAAGGGCCGATATACATCCTTTGGTTACGGAGCACATCAATGAAATTATCAATTTGGTAAAAAAGCTGGTGGACAACAATCATGCCTATGTTGTTGATGGAGATGTGTATTTTGAGGTCAGGAAATTTGCAGGTTATGGCAAGCTCTCCGGACGCACCCTTGATGATATGCAGGCTGGTACCCGTGTAGAGGTGGATGCTAGAAAACGCGATCCCCTAGACTTCGCCCTTTGGAAGGCGGCAAAACCAGGGGAGCCTCATTGGGAAAGTCCATGGGGTCCCGGTCGACCAGGCTGGCATATTGAATGTTCCGCTATGTCTCTTAAGTACCTGGGTATAAATTTCGACATCCATGGTGGGGGTTTCGATCTGGTTTTCCCCCATCATGAAAATGAAATTGCCCAGAGTGAAGCCGCTACCGGCAAACCATTTGTTCGTTACTGGCTGCACAACGGTTTTATTACAGTGAATGAAGAGAAAATGTCCAAATCATTGGGCAATTTTTTCCTGGTGCGGGATATCCTGGCCCAGTTCCCTGCTGAGACGGTGCGCTTCTTTCTGCTGTCCACCCACTACCGCAGCCCATTGGATTTTAATGATGAGGAGTTGGCTGCTGCCGGTCGTGGCTTGAAAAGAATTAAAACCAGTATCGGCTTGCTTACTGAGGCCCTGGCCAGGGACTGTCGGCAGGATGCAAGGGATTTAATCGCTGGTCAGATTATTAGTAAGAAACATACATTTGACATGCGCCTGGATGAATTTAGGGATTCATTTGAGGCGGCAATGGATGATGATTTTAACACTGCACTGGCTATCGGCACCTGTTTTGATTTAGCCAGGGAGGTTAACACAGCTGTACAGCGTCTTGGCGAGGGTATATCTGTAGCGGATAAAGCATCTCTGCGCAAGGCGATGGAACTATTTACCTCATTCAATGAGGTGTTGGGTATTTTTAGGGTTGGTGAGGATGGCGCGCTACTTATTTCAGGTGTTGCTGAAGATGAATCGGGTTTGACAGAGGGCTTGATCGACCTGATCATTAAGGTGCGGCAAGAGTCCCGAAAGAAAAAGGAATGGGAAACAGCTGACCGGATTAGGGACGGTTTGAAGGAATTAGGTATTGTTCTCGAGGATACACCCCAGGGAGTCCGTTGGAAGAAGCAGGGACAGAATTGATTTTTAAAAACAATAATATGGCCCGGCCGGAGGATCTTCCTGTTCTGGTGCTGGCTTATATCGGTGACGCTGTGTATGAGCTGGTGGTAAGGCAACACTTGATCGGCGCCGGGCTGGTTAAAGTTAACATGCTTCATAGTGAAACGGTTAAATATGTTAATGCCGGTGCCCAGTCCAAGGCACTTCATGCTTTAGAAGGAATGCTTACTGAAGAGGAGGCATCCATAGTACGGCGGGGTCGCAATGCCCGAGGCCCCGTGCCCCGAAGCGCTGGAGTGATTGAATACAGGTTCAGTACCGCACTGGAGTGTCTGGTTGGCTGTTTGTACCTAAAAGGAAATGTTGACCGGCTTGATGAAATCATGGCAGCGGCTCTAGCGGCGATAAGGGAAAGGTGAATGCCCCTGCAGGCAATAGGCTAGATATGGCCCTTTATCGACCTGTGTTTTTAGACGAAAAGCAGGCAGTTCTTATAAAATAGATTTATCACGGCCGATGGATTTATCAGATCATGGGTTTGGGGATCTGCAATCTTTGGTTATCTGAGGTGTGGGCATGGGAGTTAAAAAACTGAAGGTTATCCTTTTAAGACATACACCCAATCCCCAGGGGGTTGTGGCCATGGGAGCTAAACTTTGCTATTCTGCTGCTGGAATAACAGACCTAGAGGAAGACATTATGGCTAAAAGCCAGAATGCCTTTCTGGAACGACTAATGGAAATGGGACACCTGACCCCCTTTGAACATGCTAGTTTTACCTTTGGCATTGAGGGCGTTTCCCGTAGTCTGCTGGCCCAGATAACCAGGCACCGCATTGCCAGTTTTAGCGTCAAATCCCAACGTTATGTGTCGGCAGCGGGAGCAAATCAGGAGGGGAACGTATTTGGCTATATCATTCCGCCCCGTATAGCCGCATTGGGCCCGGAGGCTATAAAGGAGTTTGCATCACAGATGGCCCAGATGCAAAAATGGTATGATGGGTGGGTGGAAAAACTCGGGAACTATGGGGAGTCTGCGAATGAGGATGCCCGATTTGTATTACCCAACGCTGCCGAAACAAAAATGGTAGTAACAATGAACGCCCGAGAACTGCTCCATTTTTTTAATTTGCGTTGCTGCCATCGTGCTCAGTGGGAAATTAGGGCATTAGCTGAGGAAATGCTTCGCTTGGTACGGATGATAGCCCCAGTGATCTTTAGGGATGCGGGGCCGAGATGTCTTAGAGGACCTTGTCCAGAGGGCAAAAAAAGCTGCGGTAGGTTGAATGAGGTCAGGGAAAGATATAAACATATATCGAGGACTACCTAGTGTACCTGATAATCCAATAGTAATCCTATCAATAAACCCAAAGGAGGGGCTCTGCCCTGGATGATATTATTGCTGGTCGCCATCCTGTCAAAGAGGCATTGCGATCGGGTCGATCTATTAATAAAATTATGATTGCCGGTGACGTACTAACAGGACCCCTGCAGGAGATATTTACAACAGCCAGGGACAAGAAGATTCCTGTACAGAAGGTTGATCGTCGCCGCTTGGAACAGTTAGTATCTAATGCCGCTCATCAAGGTGTGGTGGCTTTTTTAGCTGCCAAGGAATATGTGGGTATTGAGGATATCCTGGCTAGTGTTAGGGTGGATGAAGAGCCATTTCTTATCATCCTGGATGAGATTAGCGATCCGCACAATTTGGGGGCGATTCTACGTACTGCTGATGCCGCCGGTGCCCATGGGGTAGTGATACCCCGCCGCCGTTCAGCTCCACTAACCCCTACTGTGGCCAAATCCTCTGCGGGGGCCATAGAGTATGTCCAGGTGGCCCGGGTTACTAACCTGCCGCAAACTATAGATCAGCTCAAAAAGAGGGGCCTGTGGATTATAGGTGCTGCACCCGATGGTGCGGAGCTTTATTGGGAATCCCGGCTGGATGGGCCTATAGGAGTGGTTATCGGTGCCGAAGGAAAGGGTCTGGGCCGTCTGGTCAAAGAACGCTGTGACAATCTGGTGCATTTACCCATGTTAGGGCAGGTTAATTCGCTTAACGCTTCAGTTGCCACTGCCGTGTTAGCCTATGAGGTGTTGCGGCAGAGAAGAAAGGCTTTTATTGATGAAGGAGTTTCTTGTAGTTGATGGCTATAATATTATTTATGCCTGGGTTGAGTTTGAAAAATTCAAGGGAATTAGCCTGGAGCATGCCCGGTTTAGGCTGATTTCTAAACTGGCTAATTATTCCCATCTGTCCGGCAAAAAAATATATGTTGTTTTCGATGCCCATCAGGTGAAAGATTCATTGGAGAGAACAGAAACAATCGATTCCGTTGAGGTTGTATACACCAAACAGGGTGAAACGGCAGATACCTATATAGAAAGCCTGGTAGGCAGGTTGTTAATAAAAGGGGTTGTTTATGTGGCCACCTCTGACTGGGCGGAACAGAGTGTTGTCTTTGGCCGGGGTGCCTATCGCCTGACACCTAATGAACTATTGTCCGAAATAAAAAGAATTAAAAAAGAAAGCAGCAAGTATTATGTAAAAGGTGTACCTGCCGATAGTTACTTGGAGAATTTTCTCCTTGATCAAATAAGATCTAAATTAGAAAGATTGCGTCGACAAAAAAAATAGGCCGCGCCTTTACTCCACCCATTTTGACCTTGACGAGCTGTCACCCCTTCGTTATAATGGGTGTGGAAATGCACGGGATTAACGGATGTGGAAATGCACGGGCAAATATTGATATAGAGAGAAGCTGCGTGGGTTTGCCGGGGCAAAAATAAAAAAGGGGAAAGGGTTTTTTGTTTTTAGTGGAGAGGTTTTACTGGAGGGAAAATAGAAAAAGTGGGGGGTTAATGTGAGTCTTCAAGCCCAGAGGGAAGTTCCCATCGGGTATCGTTTGTTATCTGATGAAGAAATAGTGGGATTTGCGCGTGAGGGCGACGATTACGCCCAGGAGTATCTAATTAATAAATACAGGAACTTTGTTAGGGCTAAAGCACGCTCCTATTTTTTAATCGGGGCGGATCGGGAAGATATAATCCAGGAAGGCATGATTGGGTTATACAAGGCAATTCGTGACTTCCGCATGGACAAGTTATCTTCGTTTCGGGCGTTTGCTGAGTTGTGCATCACCAGGCAGATTATTACAGCAATTAAGACAGCTACCAGGCAAAAACATATTCCTCTTAATTCCTATGTTTCTCTTAGCAAGCCGATTTATGATGAGGATTCAGACAGAACACTGCTTGATGTTATCTCGGGTTCAAAAATAACTGATCCCGAGGAATTAGTTATTTCTAGGGAAGAGTTTGATGATATAGAAGAGAAAATGGGTGAAATTCTCAGCTCCTTGGAGTGGAAGGTGTTAATGTCTTACCTGGAAGGGAAATCATACCAGGAGATAGCTGAAGACCTAAAACGCCACGTTAAATCCATTGACAACGCCCTGCAAAGGGTTAAGCGCAAGTTGGAAAGATACTTGGAAAAAAGGGAAGTTTGACTGGTCAATCAATTGATGGTCCAGCGTTGTAAACATGCAGCGTATTGAGAATTAATTGGGCTTTTAACCAGTAGCAATAATCAGGTTAAGGGTCTTTTTTTACGCTTGACATGGATAGTGTTTTCACTTATAATACTGATTGTGTCATTGCCGGCGTAGCTCAATTGGCAGAGCAGCTGACTTGTAATCAGCAGGTTGCGGGTTCGAGTCCCATCGCCGGCTCCAAACCAGAAGTTAAGAAGTAGGCCAAGTTCCTATGATTAGGTCAACATTCAACATTTATTATATGGAGGGGTTCCCGAGTGGTTAAAGGGAGCAGACTGTAAATCTGCCGTCGACGACTTCGCTGGTTCGAATCCAGCCCCCTCCACCAGCCCAACATTTGGATGTTCATAGGATTTGATAATCGAACCACTTCTGTGCTATAATAGGCAGTGCTGACATCGCGGGGTAGAGCAGCTGGTAGCTCGTCGGGCTCATAACCCGAAGGACAGGGGTTCAAATCCCCTCCCCGCAACCAAGCAATTAGAAGCGCCTGTAAGGGCGCTTTTCACCTTTAGTAGAGAATTATAGTAAAACCAAATTGACAAGATATTTTAACCTGTGCTAAACTACTAAATGAAGCTTTATTCGCCTGGGCCAGGGTGTTAATATGCCACTATAGCTCAGTAGGCAGAGCGCATCCTTGGTAAGGATGAGGTCACCGGTTCGATCCCGGTTAGTGGCTCCAAGTTTTAAATAAAGGTTAGGGGCTGGAGTCGAATAGGGAAGATAGACTAAAACAGTTTAGACCCACTGCAGACATCCGATACCCATAACTAAAATGGCGGCGTAGCTCAGCTGGTCAGAGCACACGGTTCATACCCGTGGTGTCCGGGGTTCAAGTCCCTGCGCCGCTACCAAAGCAATCAAAAACCGGTGTTTGTTCACCGGTTTTAGTTGTTTTTGCCGTAAATTTCTTTACGCCTATAGAAGGAATTTTACGCGGAGTATAGAATTAATTCACCACTTTCCACTGTTTTGTATCATTTAATGAAATGTGGAAATAATTTTGAATACACAGGTATTTGTAAGTTTAACCATTTCAAGGAGGAAGAACCAAATGGCAAAACAGAAATTTGAGCGGACCAAACCACACGTTAACATTGGTACCATTGGCCACGTGGACCATGGTAAAACAACGCTGACAGCGGCAATCACCCTGATCCTGAACACAGTTGGTGGGGCCAACGTGAAAAAGTATGATGAAATTGATAATGCGCCGGAAGAACGTGAACGGGGTATTACCATCAACACCTCCCACGTCGAATACGAAACCGAAAAAAGGCACTATGCCCACGTAGACTGCCCGGGTCATGCCGACTACATCAAAAACATGATCACCGGCGCCGCTCAAATGGACGGTTCAATAC
>JAAYRI010000078.1 GCA_012518875.1 Peptococcaceae bacterium | reverse complement strand
TAAAGTCCATGTGGGACAAAGAGAGGAGAGTTATCGCTGATCTGGGGATTGAAGTGATCACGCCGATAAAAAGCGGCGATGATTTAATCGGTATACTAATGCTGACTAGAAAGAAAAACAGTACGGCATACACTCTGGATGATCTGGATTTGCTCACCTATCTGGGCGCCTCCAGCGCTATCGTTTTTGAAAATGCCAGACTATTTAGCCGTGCTCAGTCTGATGCGCTGATAGATAGTCTGACCAGGCTGTATAACCACCGGTATTTCCACCAGGCCCTCCAGGGACAGGTAAAAAAGGTTGCGGGGGCGGAACTGTCCTTACTGCTTTTCGATTTGGATTTGTTTAAGCTTTATAATGACCTTTATGGCCATTGGGAAGGTGATAAGGCATTGGAGAAGGTGGCTGCAATCATGAAGAGGGCTGCCGGGCAAAAGGGTATTGCCTGTCGTTATGGTGGTGAGGAATTTGCCATTATACTACCCTACTTTGATGCCAAAAGGGCCTTTGATCTGGCTGAAAAAATCCGACTGGAGATAGAGGAGACATTTTTAAACACGGCAGATGTGACCCAGCGTTTCTTGACGGCCAGCGCTGGGGTTTGTACCTATCCCCATGCCGCTGCAGATGCGGAAGAATTGTTGAAGCGGGCTGATTTAGCCTTGTACACGGCCAAAAACAAGGGAAAGAATCAGACGATAGTGTATACTCCCCATTTTGACTCCTCACTTGGCGACATAAACGGTAGCTTGTCGGCCGGATCGGCCAATACGGCCACAATATATGCGCTGACAGCAGCTATTGACGCCAAAGACCATTATACCTTCGGGCATTCCCAGCGGGTGGCCGAATATGCCACTATCCTCTCAGGCGCAATGGGGTTGGATAAGCCACATCTGGAGATCATCAAGGAGGCCGCCCTGCTGCATGATGTAGGCAAAATCGGCATACCGGAAAAAATTTTGACGAAGGAAGGCAGACTTACAGATGAAGAATATGAAATGGTGAAAAAACATGTGGAGATGTCTATTACCATTATTAAGCATCTGCCTGCTATGAACCATGTGATCCCTGCTGTGATTGGGCACCATGAACGGTGGGACGGCAAGGGCTATCCACGGGGATTACGGGGTGAAAATATTCCTTTGCCGGCCCGGTGCCTGGCGGTAGCAGATGCCTTTGATGCCATGACTTCAGACCGGCCCTACAGAGCCGGCTTGAGTGTTGATGTCGCTCTCAAGGAAATTGAAAAAAATATGGGAACACAATTTGATCCCTCCGTGGCCGGTTTATTCATTAAATTGGTTGAGGAAGGCGTGATTAGTGTGGATAAACACAGGGAAATGAAAAACGCCTGATTGGTATCCACAGGTAAGGTGTCCTGGGATGAGATGCTGGGAATAGGGAGGATGACTGGAAAAAGTCATCCTCCCTATTATTTTGCAGCCACGATTTATCATGCCGGATAATCAAGCGATTATTAAAACATAAATATGTTCCATTAATGGGGCTATCAAAAACAACTATTTCATTTTATGTGGATGCAGTTGTTAAAATTAGAGCAGAGATGAGATGCGTAACCCAACATAAACAGTAGCATTGTTTCGGGCTGACATGCATTAACAATTATAAACACATGCATGGTCAGAAAATCAAGGGGTTTGCTGAAATCAGGGTTGTTTATGGTTTGGTCTTTTTAATAATAGATGGGCAAGGGAGTGAGGTTATAGAGCAAAATTCCAGGAGGGTATCACAAATAAATACTATATATTAAAAACCCAGTTTATAAAGAGGAGTGATATCGGTGGAAGAAAGTGGTCTTCGCGGATTTCTGAAAAAATTAGAAAATGCGGGGCAGTTGGTTCATTATACTGATGAGGTTATGCCGGAACCGGATATCCGGCTGATTGGTCGGGCTGCTGTGGATATCGCAGCAGGAAACACAGGGCCTGCCGTGCTGTTGGATAATATCAAAGGGTATAAAGGCAAGCGGCTGGCGTTGAACGTTTCCGGTACATGGGCCAATAATGCCGTGATGCTGGGAATGGATAAGGACACCCCGCTCAAGGATCAATTTTTCGAATTTGCCCGGCGCTGGGCAGGCGGCAGTGACGGCGAGCTTAAATGGGTTAAGAATCCCCCTTGCCAGGAAGTGAAAATTACCAAGGACATCAACCTTTATGAGCTTCTACCCCTATTCAGGGTTAACAAATATGATGCTGGTTTCTATTTTTCCAAGCCGGCAGTGATCACCAGGGATCCGGAGGAACCTGGTAATGTAGATAAACAAAATGTGGGTCTATATCGTATTCAGGTTCAGGGCCCAGATACATTGGGTATCCAGGTCCTACCGTTCCATGATGGTGGTATCCATCTGCGCAAGGCAGAAGAAATGGGTGTGGCTCTCCCCGTTGCCATATGCCTGGGAGTACACCCAGTTGTCAGCTTGATGGCCAGTGCACCGCTGCAATATGACAAGTCAGAGTATAAATATGCAGCCGCCTTTATGGACACCACTATGAACTTGGCCAAAGCACTTACCGCCGACCTGGATATCCCGGCGGATACAGAGGTGGTGCTGGAAGGCGAATTTGTTCCTAGGGAACGTTTTGTTGAAGGACCATTCGGTGAGTTTCCGGGCAGCTACTCCGGTTCCCGGCGCCAGTTCAGAATTAAAATAAACACTGTTACCACACGGAAAAACCCAATTTTTGAAAACCTTTATGTGGGCCGTCCGTGGACAGAGCATGATACCCTAATTGGGCTAAATACCAGTGCAACACTTTATTTCCAACTGCGGGAAACCATGCCCGAAGTCAAAGCAGTTAACGCTATTTACCAGCATGGATTGACGATCATCGTTGCTACCGACAACCGCTTTGGCTGCTATGCCAAGACAGTGGCTATGCGCCTGGCATCAACCCCGCACGGCACCAGCTATGCCAAAAACATTATTCTGGTGGACGGAGATGTGGACCCCTTCAACCTGGTGCAGGTAATGTGGGCGATATCCACCCGGGTACGACCACAAAAAGACGTTATTGTTATCCCCAACACGCCAGGGATGCCGCTTGATCCATGCTCAGAACCTCCTGGTGTAGGCGGCAAAATGATTATCGATGCGACCACCCCGGCTCCTCCTGAGATATCCAGGGAAGTGCGGATGGTGGAGAATTTGCCTGAGGCGGAACCATATCAAAAGATATTGATGGACTTACAAAAGGCTGCCAGATAAACACGAAAGGAGATTTTCACAATGAAATGTGTCCGCTGTTTAACAGATAACGCTTCCAAGGTTGCTGAGGCGCCAGATGGAAGCAAGGCATGGGAGGTTTATGTCTGCAGCCGGTGTAACTTTGTATGGCGTTCAACTGAGGAACCAGAAGTAATTGATCCGGAAAAACGGGATCCCTGGTTCCAACTGGCTGATGTGGATGTAGATGATATCCTGGTTTTTTCACCGGTCCCTCCTCTCAGGAAATAAGTGGGGGACATGCAGCAGTTTTGCTGGCAATGGCTTCAGGCTAGGGCTTGAATGCCCGTTCGAGGTGGGGGTTTACCTACCCCCACCTGGGGGCCATTGCGCGAGAAAATAATTAGGCTAGGGGTAATAAAATGGAAATTGTTGTGGGCATTACGGGTGCAACAGGATCAATTTATGCAGTCAGATTATTGGAGGCTTTAAAGGAAAATGGTGTTTATACCCACCTGATTATGAGCCACTGGGCCAAGGAAAACACTGTTGTGGAAGCCAAATATTCTCTAGATTACCTGGAAGGTTTGGCGGGAGAAGTGCATGACAATAAAAACCTGGGGGCCAGGACATCAAGTGGATCTTATGTTACAGACGGCATGGTGGTGGTTCCCTGCAGCATGAAAACCTTGAGTTCGATTGCTAACGGTTATTGCGAAAATCTTATTTCCCGGTCTGCAGATGTCACCATCAAAGAGGGAAGGAAACTGGTAATCTGCCCCAGGGAAACACCCTTGAGCCCAATCCATCTGAAAAACATGCTATGCCTGGCCGAAATAGGGGTCAAAATTGTACCCCCAATGCCGGCCTTTTATAACAACCCATCTAGTATAGATGATATTGTCAATCATCATGTGATGAAACTATTGGATCAATTCGGTATTAACAATGCAAACGGCAAAAGGTGGGACGGATGATTTGTAACCGTACAGGTATTAGAGGTGTTTGGACTGTAGCTATTCATTCATTGTTGTACCACGTGGCTTCAATTTTCGACCGGCGATGGTGAGCTTGACAGGTATGAACCTGAAATGATCCGGGGGGGTCTGTTTTTTACTCCAGCGGGCAGTAAACCTGATAAATTCCCGCAGGGTTGGAAATAGGTCCCTATTTTTGGTGACCAGATAAATGGTTGAATTGATTCGCGGCACCAAGATCAAGGTTTTTGTACCGAATCCCCAATCCATATAGGAAACACCCGAAGGTAGGGCAGCAATGCCAATCCCCTCACGAACCAGCCCAATAATTGTTTTTACTGAGGAGCAAGTCAGTATTATGCGTGGCTTAAAGTTTGCCTTGTGACAGGCTTCCTGAAAATCATGGTTATACCCGGAGGTAACGGGTGGTACTATGAAGTCTTCATTCTGTAGTTCCTCAAGGTGTACCGTTTTTTTGTTCGCCAGCGGATGGCTATTGTTGGTGAGTATAACCATATAATCAGTTATTAGAGGAATACAATGTATGTTTTTTTCATCACATAGTTGATGGACAAAAGCGGCGTCAATATGGTAGTCATGCAACATCTCAAGTAACTCATGGCATTGGCTCTCCCACAAACTGAGTTTTACCCGGGGGAAATTTTTTTTAAAGGATGAAACCAGGTTAGGGATGCGATAATGTCCTGCTACCGGTATAATTCCTACCTTAAGATCCCCTTTTTCAAATGATACATACCCATAAACGCACCGGCGTGCGTCTACTACTTCCGCCATGATACGTTCAGCGTGAGCGACAAATTCAGCCCCGGCGGGGCTCAACTCAACGGACCGGGTCGTCCTGATGAACAGGCTGACACCCAGTTCGTTTTCCAATTTGTTGATTTGTTGTGACAGCGAAGATTGGGATGTTTTAACCTCCTCGGCTGCACGTGTGAAATTATTATGTTTTGCCACCGCTAACACATATTCCAATTGATGCATTTCCATAATGTCATCTCCCAGAAATTGTTGTAGCAATAGTAGGTTTTGCAGCAAGCTATTAGTTTTATGTTTTAATAAGGTTTATTTATCGTTATTTCCAATAGCTATAATTTTTTTTGTTAGCTCTATTATATACTGTTTTAAGACGAAAAGTAGCAGGGAAACAGGGAAATACCACACCTATCATTAATATGTATAAATGGATCTAATTTGTATATTAATCGGTTTTACTTATTAATCAAGTCTTGATTTTCCTGGTTAACATAGGATTAAGGGGCAAAGCACGGGCAAATTGAACCCAATATGGTTTAAAACTGCCCTGGATATGCTAAAATCAAAAAGTGATCCCAGGAGGTAACTCTCTATAGGATCCTATATAATCCTTTAAATCAGGAAGGGGAAAAATTAATGTCCAAGGTTATTAGCCCGGAAAAGGCTGCTGAGTTAATTCCAGACGGTGCCTGTGTAGCATGGACCACAGCAACTCTGTGTGGTTTTGCAGAAGAGGTGGCCGGCGCCATGCAGAAACGTTTTCTTGCCACAGGGCATCCCAAAAATCTGTTCATCACGCATAGCTGCGGTTGTGGCGACTATCATGAAAGGGGTCTGAGCCATTTTGCCCATGAGGGCATGGTCAGGAAGCATGTTGGCGGGCATATAGGTGAGTCCCCCAAGTACTGCAAATTGGTGCGTGAAAATAAAATAGAGTGCCACCTGCTGCCACAGGGGGTAATGACCCAATTATGGCGACAAATAGCGGGAAAAAGGATCGGCGTGATTACCAAGGTGGGTTTGGGTACGTATGTTGATCCCCGTTTAGAGGGTGGTAAGGCCAATGAAATCACCAAAGATGATATGGTGAAAGTGATTGAGTTTGAGGGTGAAGAGTATTTATATTATAGAACATTTCCTATTGATGTGGCGGTGATCCGGGGGACTACCTGTGATGAAGAGGGAAATTTAACAATGGATCAGGAATGTTTGTTCCTGGAATCGCTGCAATTGGCTACTGCAGCCAAAAATAGTGGCGGTATTGTTATCGCCCAGACGCAATATGTATGCCTGCCCGGCACACTTCACCCCAAGACTGTAAATGTGCCCGGGGCCTTGGTGGATTATATTGTGGTTGCCAAACCAGAAAATCATATGCAGACAAAAGCAACCTATCTTAACCCATGCTTCAGCGGTGACATCAGGATGCCTCTGGCTAGTGTGCCGCCACTTCCTCTTGATGAGCGCAAAATTATTGGTCGCCGGGCAGCTATGGAACTGCGGCCCGGGGTAGTGGTTAATATGGGCATAGGCATGCCGGAAGGGGTATCCGGTGTAGCCGGGGAAGAAGGTATTGCAGACATGCTGACACTAACCACTGAGTTGGGTAATTTTGGTGGTGTCCCGGCAAAAAACCCTAATTTCCCAGCCTCCTGGAACCCTGTTTGCACAATTGAGCATCCCAGCATGTTTGACTTTTATGACGGCGGCGGGCTGGATATATGCTTTCTGGGGGCGGCCCAGGTGGATCGGGAAGGAAACACCAATGTGAGCAAGTTTGGTGATCGGGTGGCCGGGCCCGGGGGCTATGTAAATATTTCATCAACAGCCAAAAAGGTAGTCTTTGTGGGGACCATGACTGCTGACGCTGATTATGAGGTGAAAAACGGTAGGATTCGCATTGTAAAAGAAGGTGGTATTAAAAAATATGTAAATAAGGTTACCCAGGTAACCTTTAGCGGCAGAAACTCTTTGGGGAACAAACAAAAGGTAATTTATGTCACCGAACGTGCTGTCTTTACACTGGAAAATGGGGAATTAACCCTCATTGAAATTGCGCCGGGCCTTGACCTGGCCAAAGACATCCTGGCCGTGATGGAATTCGCACCGCAAATCTCCCCCAATTTAAGAGAGATGCCGCGAGAAATATTTCTGCCTGTATGGGGAAAACTTAAACAAATTATTGAGGGGCACTAGACATCGCAGGGAAATTAATATTCCAAAATATTAAGGGAGGGTGTAACATGCCGCTTATTACCTTAGAAGCAGGTCGGATGGATAGAAACCAGAAGGAACAACTGATTACGGAATTTACCCGGATCGCCAGCGATATTTTAAATATCCCAGCGGATGCCTTTGTGGTGTATTTGAAGGAAAACGAGCCGGACAACATTGGTGTTGGAGGAAAACCGCTGAGCAAGGTTTTAGAAAGCAAATAAGGCAGGTCAGGAAAGGTCGATATAACCCAAGCAAACGGGAGCGTCTCTTCTTATTCCCCGGTATCCAGGGAATAAAAGGGACGTTTTTTTAATAGTAAATAGTTGTTTACTACCTGGCTAATTCATAATATACTATTTCTGTTGAAAAAGGCTTCTGTCGGGGAGGGTTTTAGGATCAGTCATTTAGAAAATGTGGCCGATGATTTTTTTGCGCTTTTGTCAGACATGCGAGATGGGTTTATGAGACCCTTGGAACAAAAAAGACGTTGCCAGTTGGGCCATGTGCAGCATTTTGCAGTTTCTGTCCTATGTAGGAAAGGCTCCTTATCAATGTCGGCATTGGCCCAGGAAATGCAGATATCAAAACAGCAGCTAACACCGCTTGTATACAAATTAATCAACCAGGGCTTGTTGACCAAAAAAAAGGATCCTGATGATCGGCGCGTTGTTCGTATAGAAATTACCGAACAGGGCAGGAACATGTTCAGGGAATTATTTGCAGAAATCAAACAGGATTTTGTTGCCAGGCTGAAAATACTGCCGGATGAAGAAATTGATGAACTAGGTAGGGCGTTGAAAAGAATCCGGGAAGTCCTGGGGGATATGGAGAAGGCGCCAATACGTGACCGGCCTAACTAGCTAGTTGAACTAAATGGGGATTGATATAGATGTTAAAATTATTTCGGTTTTTACGGCCCTATTGCTGGGGCCTGTTCTGGGTGATCCTGATTCTATTTGCCCAATCTATAGCTGAGCTTTACCTGCCTACATTGATGGCAGAGGTCGTTGATAACGGCATGATGAAGGGAGACACAGGCTATATTTTAGAATATGGCAGCTATATGTTGGTAGTGGCCCTGGCCAGCAGTTTTTGCGCCGTAACTGGTAGTTACCTGGCGGCCAGAATCGGTATGGGTTTTGGACGGGACATCCGGGATAACGTTTTTTCACGTGTAGAGAGCTATTCCCTGCATGAATTCGACCGAATTGGCACTGCCTCCCTAATCACCAGGACCACCAACGATATTGTCCAGATGCAGACACTGGTAATCATGGGCCTGCGTTTTATGGTGTTTGCCCCGATCATGTGTGTGGGCGGGATCATTATGGCTTATTCCAAGGACAAACAACTGACTTTGATCCTGGCTGTAGTGCTCCCGGTGATGATGTTTCTGATCGCAATCCTGGCCACATATATTGTCCCTTTATTTAAGGCCATGCAGATTAAACTGGACAAGGTTAACCTGGTCTTGCGCGAAAATCTGACCGGCATCAGGGTCATCCGGGCCTTTAACAGGCTTAACGCCGAAAATAAACGGTTTGAGACAGCCAACCGTGATCTAACTGATAATGCTATCAGGGTGAATAAAATAATGGCTATGGTCCAGCCGGTAATGATGGTTTTTATGAATCTAACTTCGGTGGCCATTATCTGGTTCGGCGGAATTCGCATTAGCCGGGATATGATGCAGGTGGGCGACATGATGGCCTTTATTCAGTATGCCATGCAGGTGATGTTCTCCATTATTATGGTCACGGTGATGTTTGTAATGGTACCCCGGGCCCAGGCTTCGGCAACCAGGGTAAATGAAGTATTGGATATGGAACCCGGCATTGTGGATCCACCCCAGGCTCTAGCGGCTGGTGGACAGGGGGGGAAGGTAGAATTTCGGGGCGTCACTTTCAGTTATCCCGGCGCCGAGTTGCCTGTCATCAGCAATATAACCTTTGCTGCTAACCCTGGTGAAGTTACCGCCATCATTGGTGGCACCGGTTCCGGTAAATCTACAATAATCAATCTCATCCCTCGTTTTTATGATGTGGATAGCGGGTCGGTGCTGGTAGATGGTGTTGATGTAAGACAGGTAAATCAAAAGGATTTGCGGGCCAAAATTGGTTTTGTGCCTCAAACCCCAATTCTATTTAGCGGGACAGTTGCCGAGAATATTCGTTATGGTAAGCTTGATGCCACAAACGAGGAGATCATCTACGCAGCAGAGGTTGCCCAGGCGGATGAGTTTATTGCCGGGCTGAAGGATGGGTATAAGTCTGTAATTGCTCAGGGGGGAACAAATTTATCCGGCGGGCAAAAACAACGGCTGGCCATTGCCCGGGCCCTGGTCCGCAGGCCCGGCATATATATTCTGGATGATAGTTTTTCCGCCTTGGATTTTAGAACTGATGCCCGCTTGCGGGCTGCTCTAAGAAAAGAGACAGCTGCTTCTACGGTGATTATTGTGGCCCAGCGGGTGGGAACGGTAATGGATGCGGATAGAATTATTGTACTGGACGAGGGGAAAATTGCCGGCATGGGCAGACATCGGGAGCTAATTGACTCATGCCTTGTCTATCGGGAAATAGTATTCTCCCAATTATCGGTAGAGGAGACGGCATAGTAGTATGAGAACACAAAAATCACAGGGAACTGTCCACCGGGGCCCGGGAAGACGCCGCGGACATGGCCGCCATATGATGGGACCGGTAGAAAAGGCCAGGGATTTCAAGGGTACCCTCAAGAGGCTGACCAGATACCTGGCACCCGAAAAATACAGGTTTGTTGCAGTGTTTTTTCTGGCTGCAGCCAGCACCATTTTCGCCATTATCGGGCCCAAAATCATGGGGAAAGCTACAACCAAATTGGCTGAGGGGGTAATGGCCCGATACGCCCATTTGAAGCAGCTTTATACCGCCATGCGGGAAAACATGCCTGCTGGAGTAATTGATAAACTTAGGGAACAACCTGTTCCCGGTTTTGACTTCGACTATATTGGCAGGATCCTCCTTTTGCTGGTGGCCCTTTATCTAGTTAGTGCCCTATGTAGTTACATTATGGGTTATATTATGTCCGGCGTGTCTCAGAACACGGTTTACCGGATGCGTAATGATGTTAAGGATAAGCTGGATAAATTGCCGCTCAAATATTTTGACCAGCGGACATACGGGGAAATTTTAAGCCGGGTTACGAACGATATGGACAATATAGCGACCACGCTGCAGCAGAGTCTGATCCAGCTAATTACATCTCTTATCACCGTCATCGGCATTCTGATTATGATGCTGACTATAAGCCCACTGATGACGTTGATTGCCATGGTTTCATTGCCAATTAGCATGTTGATTACTGTGCAGATCACCAAACGGTCCCAGAAGTACTTTGCGGCACAGCAGAAATGCATTGGTGAAATCAATGGTCATGTGGAGGAAATGTACGCCGGCCATAAAATCGTGCGGGTCTTCGGCCACGAGGAGAGATCTGTTGAAAAGTTTAGGAAAATCAACGAAAATCTGTACCAGGTGGGCTGGAAGGCTCAGTTCATGTCCGGTGTTATTTTTCCGGCCCTGAGCTTTATCAGTAATATCGGCTATGTTGTTATCTGCGTCGTGGGTGGCCTACTGGTGGCGAAAAGGCAGATTGAAATCGGTGACATCCAGGCTTTTATCCAGTACATCAGGCAGTTTACCCACCCCATTGTTCAGGTGGCCAATATAGCTAATATATTGCAGTCCACAGTGGCCTCTGCCGAGCGGGTTTTTGAAATCCTTGATGAAGAGGAACAGGTTCCCGACAGGGGGGATGCAGCAGTGATAAAATTCCCCAGAGGGCGGGTTAAATTCGAACATGTAAAATTTGGCTACAAAGATGACGAGCCACTAATGGAGGACCTGAACATAGATATCAAGGAAGGCAGTACTGTGGCCATTGTCGGTCCTACCGGCGCCGGCAAGACCACCCTGGTGAACCTGATCATGCGTTTCTATGAGGTGCAGGGCGGCCGCATTACTATTGACGGCATTGATATTAGAGATATGAAACGGGGGGATCTGCGCACCATGTTCGGTATGGTGCTCCAGGATACCTGGCTATTTAATGGTAGCATTAGGGATAATATTGCTTATGGACGGGAAGGGGCGACAGAGGAGGAAGTTCTTTGGGCGGCCCAGGCAGCCAATGCCGACCATTTTATCAAAACATTGCCCCACGGTTATGACACCCTTCTTAACGAGGAAGCGTCCAATATATCTCAGGGACAGAAACAGTTGCTGACCATAGCCCGAGCTATTCTGGCCGATCCGGCGATCTTAATCCTAGATGAAGCCACCAGCAACATTGACACCAGGACAGAAATATTAATCAAGCGGGCCATGGCCGGCTTGATGAAGGGCCGGACTAGTTTCGTCATTGCCCACCGGCTTTCCACAATTCGTGATGCAGACCTGATTCTGGTAATGAATAAGGGAGCAATCATAGAACTGGGTAGCCATGATGAACTATTGGCGCAAGCTGGCTTCTACTCCGAACTTTACCATAGCCAGTTTACAGAGGCCAGTGCCTAGAAGAGACTAGGGACGCCAGGTGGTGGGGGCACTACCAGTATTCTATTTTGCCCGGAGAGTGGCAGGTACCTATCCCCGGCCCAGTGGCCATTATTAACCCTTCCCGTCCGTTTCATAAAATGCTATAATTAAGAAAATATGGGTTTGGAGGGTGATCAAATGTTATGTCAGCTTTGTAAAGAGCGGGTTGCCTGTATCCGGTGCATGGAATGCGGGATTCATTTGTGTAGTCACTGCGTCAAACTCGATCTATATGGTACTGGTTGTGGATGTGTAGGTCCCATTCACATGTGTCCCACCTGTTTTGAAAAGAGCTGGTTGCCCTCGGGCATCACAGCAGAATCCTACCATGCCTTTTAGGTAGTTAGGCCAGGCGGGTTGCGGCATCGGCCAGCATCCGCCGGATGGGCAGGTTGTAGGGGCATCTTTCTTCGCATTCGCCGCACTCGATGCAGGCGTCTACCCTGGTCGCCATGCCTTGATAACGATCCCGGGCCCACTCCCGCAGATTGTACCTGGTGTAATACCCGTCCATTAAAAACACCGCCGGGATATCAATGCCCTGGCTACAGGGCTTGCAGTATTCACAGCGCCGGCAAAATTCCCCGCCCAGGGTACCTGCTTCTTCATCCAGGATTTTTTTCTCATCTGCAGTCAAGGGCAGCAGGGTGCTACCTACAGCGGTGTTTGCTTCCACCTGTTCCGGGGAATCCATACCAGGTATTACTGTGGTTACGGTATGGGCCAAAATATATCGCAGGGCTAGATTGCTATTCTGCAGGGCGCCTCCGGCCAGGGGCTTCATCACAATAACTCCCAGCCCCCTTTCTCCTGCCTTTTCCAGAAGTGCCGGCACGCCTACCGTTTCTACCGCATTGAAAGGGAATTGGATAGTTTCGATTTCCTTTACCTGTAGTGTTTCCAACAAAAAATCCTTGAGGTGCCCGGTGATGCCGATATGCCCTATGAGGCCTGCTTTTTTTGCCTCCACCAGGGCGGCCAGGGCGCCATCGGGGCTCAAAACCTGATCCAGCTCCGCACTGCTCTTGACGTTGTGTAACTGATACAGGTCGATATGTTCCAGGCCCATTGTATCAAGGCTTTTTTTGATATCTGCAGCCATTCCTTCCTTAGTTCGGGCCATTGATTTGGTGGCCACGATGGCTTCTTTTCGTCTTGTTTTGAGGACCGAACCCAGCTTTTCCTCACTGTCTGTGTAACCCCGGGCCGTGTCAAAAAAATTGATGCCCCGGTCAAGGGCTTTATGAACAATGGTGACTGCTTCAGCAGCAGAAACCCGCTGGATCGGTATGCCGCCAAAGCCCACCACAGAGACCTCTAAGCCTGTTTTCCCCAGTGTCCGGTAGTGCATGTTTTTCCTCCTTATATATAAAAAGATCTGTTGCTACAATTATTCTACCATTTTTGCAGCCATAAAATAAATCTGCCAGGCGCCATCTTTTTGTGGTCCCCCTTAAAATTTAATCTTATTTGTAGTAAAATATATAAAAATGATCTTTCATAGAGGGGGATTATTTGTGGCAAATAAGGAACAACAGACTATTATAAGCGCAGGGGTGGAAGCCTGGAACAAATGGAGGCGCTCTGCAAATACCACGGACATTGATCTCAGTGGTATCTTCCTGGATAAAGCAGAACTGAGCAGTGTGGATCTGAGTAAGGCGAATTTGGGTATGGCTTATCTTTTTGCGGCAGATTTGAGCAAGGCCGATCTCAGTGAGGCCATCCTTTATAATGCCGGTCTCTGCAATACCAACCTTAGTGGGGCCAACCTTAGTGGAGCCGATCTTAGTGAGGCGGATCTCCGTGATGCCGACCTCAGCGGAGCCAATCTGAGCGGCGCGGATCTTTCCGATGCCAATCTTTGCAGAGCCAACCTTAGTGGGGCCAACCTTCATGGTGCAAAACTGGTTTGCACACAATTTGCCTGGGCGGATCTCAGTGAGGCGGATCTTAGTGATTCAGACATCCATAGGGCCGTTATTAGAGATACTGTTCTTAGCGGGGCAAATCTCAAAGGAACAGCCCTGGAGGGAAAATTCTAGCCTGGTGAGGGACAAGTTGGGTTTTTATATAGAATAAATGTTTAATGGTAAGGTTACAGGTTTGGCCTTACCATTAATTCTTTTTGTTTTATTCTGTTTTTTTAAGCCTCTTATTTAAGTTATAATGGTTCAAAACGGGGGGATCTGGTGATGGCTAATTTTATTACGACCTTGCAAAAACAGGTTCTGTTGGGGGATGGAGCCATGGGCACCATGCTGGCAGAACGGGGGCTGCCCCCGGGAGAGAACCCCGAGCTGTGGATGATCACTCATCCCCAGGCAGTGCAAGAGGTGAGTCGGGCTTACCTGATGGCTGGATCCCAGGTGCTGCAAACCAACACCTTTGGCGCTTCGGCGTTGAAGCTGGGGGAATACGGTGCGGCCCACCGGGTGGAGGAAATAAATAAAAAGGCGGCCCAACTGGTGCGTGAGGTGGCCCAGGATCAGGCTTTTGTAGCCGGCATCATGGGACCCAGCGGACAATTTCCCGCCCCCCTGGGGACCCTGGCCTGGAGGGAGTTGGTGGAGGTTTTTGGCCGGCAGGCCCAAGCCCTGGAGGCTGGCGGGGTGGACTTTATTTTTTTGGAAACCTTTTCTGATTTAGGTGAAATACGAGCGGCCCTTTTTGCCGCCAAGAAATATACCAGGCTGCCGGTGGCCTGCTCCCTGACCTATACCAAAGGGAGGACCCTCACTGGCACCAGCCCGCAAGTGGCTGCCATTGTGCTGGAAGCAATGGGTGCCGATTGTATCGGTGCCAACTGCTCCACCGGTGCCGCCGAGCTGTTGGCGATAATGGAGGAATATCGTCAGCATACAGGGCTGCCCCTCCTGGTAGAGCCCAATGCCGGTATGCCGGAACTGATTAACGGCCAAACAGTATTCAAGGAAACCCCCGAGGATATGGCCCGTTTTGCGGAGCCTTTCCGGGCCCTGGGGGTTAATCTGCTGGGGGCCTGCTGCGGCAGCACCCCAGCCCATATCAAGGCCATGGGGGAGGCTCTAACCTCGCGGCAGCCTGTAACCCGGCGGAAACAACCCGATCCGCCGGCTGTACGGTTGGCCAGCCGCAGCCGGGCGGTAGCTATCGGCTCTGGTGGGCTTCCAGTTTTAATCGGTGAAAGAATTAACCCCTCTGCCCGCAAAGCCGTGGCTACAGCCCTGAAGCAACAGAATTGGGATTTTATTATTCAAGAAGGGGCTTCCCAACTGGAGGCCGGCGCCCAACTGCTGGATTTGAACACCGGTTTGGCCGGTGGAGATGAAACCAGACTTTTACCAGCAGGGGTGCAACAGCTCCAGATGAGCCTTGATTGTCCCCTGGTGCTGGACTGTACCAACCCGGCCGCTCTGGAAAAAGGGCTGCAGGAATTTCAAGGCAAGGCCCTAATTAATTCCGTCAACGGTGATGAAAAAAGTCTTAGGGCCATCCTGCCCCTGGCCAAAAAATACGGTGCAGCAGTGTTGGGTTTAACTTTAAACGAAAAGGGTATCCCGGCCAGGGCAGAGGAAAGGTTGGCCATCGCCACAGAAATTATTGCTGAGGCGGAATCCTATGGTTTACCCAGGGACGACATAATCATTGATTGTCTGGTTTTGACAGCGGCTACCTCTCCCGAGATGGCCATGGAAACTGTACGGGCGATTAGCCTGGTCAAGGAGCATTTGGGGGTTGGTACGGTCCTGGGGCTGAGCAATGTCTCCCATGGCCTGCCCCAGCGTTCCTGGCTCAATGCTGCCTTTCTTTCTTTGACCCTGGGTGCCGGGCTGGATGCGGCCATTGCCAATCCCCTGGACCAAAGGATCAAGGAAACAATGATTGCCGGTGCCTTGCTGACGGGACGTGATCAGGGGGCCCGCAATTACCTGACCCAGGCCGGCAAACAGGTAATCCCGGTTAACACCCCGGTGAACGGGGATGTGGATCAGGCTGATCCCTTTTCCTCTTTACAAGGTGCCGTCTTGCATGGACAACAGGAAGCAGTTATCCCCCTGGTGCAGAAGCTGCTGGCAAAAAACGATGTTCTATCTGTGATTAACGAGGGGATTATCCCTGCTCTGGAAACAATCGGCGGGCAATTTGCCCGGGGAGAGGCCTATCTGCCCCAATTGATCCTGGCCGGAGATGCGGCAAAAAAGGCCTTTACCTATCTTAAGGACAATTTCCCCAGACAAAAGGCGGCCCAGGAGGGGACGATTGTAATTGGAACAGTAAAGGGGGACATCCACGATATCGGCAAAAATATTGTTACTGCCCTATTAGAAAATCATGGTTTTCGTGTGGTGGACCTGGGTAAGAGTGTACCGGTGGAGACCTTTTTAGAGGCAGCTCGGCGGGAAAAGGCAGATGTGGTAGCCCTCAGCGCCTTAATGACCACAACTATGGTGGAAATGCCCCGGGTGATTGATTTATTAAAGAAGGAACTGCCGAAGGTCAAGGTGATTGTGGGTGGGGCCGTGGTTACGGCAGCCTATGCCCGGGAGATAGGTGCCGACGGCTATGGTGCTGATGCTGTGGAGGCGGTGCATCTGGTGCGGAAATTCTGCCCCGAGCAAAAATCATGAAGATAAAAATTGTCAACCTGCCCCTGCTGCTCAACAGGGAGGAAATTTACCCCTTTCTTCACCTTGGTCCCACCCCCGGCCCCTTACCGACCAATATCCAACGGCTGGTGGACACTTACGTGGGGCG
This sequence comes from Peptococcaceae bacterium, assembly GCA_012518875.1. Lineage (GTDB taxonomy): Bacteria > Bacillota > Desulfotomaculia > Desulfotomaculales > Pelotomaculaceae > Syntrophopropionicum. The sequence continues at coordinate 4,870 of JAAYRI010000078.1, read as the reverse complement.
TGTTACACAACTGGCCCGGCCCAAGGGGTTAACCCGGGTATGCTCCATCAACTCCACAACTGGGGGCCGGGTGATGCTGGATGATGCCGATTTGGTTATCGCCGGTGCCGGCGCCACGGCCCATTTTAGTGACTGTGAAAAGGTTACCCTGCTGGCTGCCACCCTGGGGCCCAGGATAGATCAGTGTTTGGCTGAATTGCAGCAAAGGGCCGGTGCAGCCGACGTGTTTATCTTTAATGCAGTTGCTGCTGCTGCGGCCGAACATACTATAGAAACCCTTGATGCGCTGGCCGTGCAGGATATCAGACGCAACGCCTATTACCCCACAGCCCGTTTTAGCCCGGGATATGGGGGATGGCCCCTGGAAAGTCAACAGGAGTTTGTGGCCAGCATTGATGGTGACCGGATTGGTCTAAGCGTAACCCCCCATCACCTGCTGCAGCCCGTTAAATCAATAACAGCGGTAGTCGGTTGGAGCAGACTGCCTGTTACAAGGAGCTATGAGCAGCCCAGGGAAAAACCCTGCCGTAGCCCTCTTACTTGCCGGGACTGTCCCCTGAAAGAAAAATGCCAAAACCCCGTGAGGGAATCCCCAGGTTTATAAAACATCAGGATTTTTTGGGGGGGTAGTCGCCATTAATGCATTTTTTGCCAAACCAGCGGCCGGCGGCAAACCTGGCTAGAATGATCACCCCTATGCCGGTAGCGACAATGAAGAGAATCGTTTTTACATCCTGGGCTTGAAACAGGGCCAGGCCCAAACCAGTGTATAAAACTGCTGTCGGTATTTTGCCAATTGCAGATGCAGAAAAAAAGGTAGGGAAGGAGACTCCCCCCAAAGCGGCGCCCACATTGATCAGCGGTGTGGGGACCACAGGAATAATGCGGGTGATAATAATGGTCCAAAAGGCTGTCCCCGGGCTTAGCTTGTGAACATTATAGCCGGAACGCACATAATATCTATTTAAGAAATTGCCGATGCCAAACCAGCGGCATATCCAGTAAGCCAAAGAAGCCCCGGTAAGGGCGCCGGCCCAGGACAACAAAATTCCCAGTTGGAAACCAAACAAAAAACCTGCTGCAGCAGTCAATAATACATAGGGGAATACAGGGAGCATAGCCTGGATGACAAATAGGAAAAAGACTACCAGGGGTGCAAATGCACCACACTGATTTACATAGGAAAATACATGTGCATAGTTATTTATATCCATATTTAAATGTTACCTTTTCTAAAAGATACCTAACCATTAGTATATGCGAAAAAAAACCATTCTTATTATTGCATATGTTACATATTAACAGCAATAACAAAAAGAAAAGAAAATAGCTAGGAGATAATAGATATATGTCAGAAATTCGAAGGGATTATGTTAAAAATAGGTGGGTTTCTGTTTCAGCCAATCTAGCATTAAAGCCCAAGGACTTTCCGGTGATGAAGGTGGAAAATCTCAGTGTCCCCGCCGGCTTTTGCCCTTTCTGCCCGGGAAATGAATCTGCTACGCCGCCAGAGGTTTTAAGCTTTAAGAAAGAGGGCGCCGGGCCAGACAATAAGGGATGGCTGGTCAGAGTGATCCCCAACAAATTTTCCGCGTTTGCCCTGGAGGGGGAACTAGTGGAACAGCAAACGGGGCTCTACCGTTTTTGTAACGGCTTGGGCAAACATGAGGTGATCATTGAAACGCCGGAACACGATCTTGATTTTCATGAACTGGACCTGACCCAGATGGAAAGGATCATCTCTGCTTTTAAAAAGCGTTATAATGCCCTGGCCCAGGATGAGCGAATCAAATATATCCAGATATATAAAAACCACGGTCTATTTGCCGGTGCCTCACTTGGCCATAGTCACAGCCAAATTATCGGTTTTCCTTTTACACCGGGCGAAAATGATGGCCTGCCCCAGTATTACAAAGAGCGAGGGTCATGCCTTATTTGTGACCTGTTGCAACAGGAACAAGACAGTGGTGTGCGCACTGTTCATGAAGGTGAGCACTTCGTTGCCCTCTGCCCCTACGCTTCACGTTTTTCCTATGAGTGCTGGGTTGTGCCCAGGCGTCATACAGAGCATTTTGGTCAATTGACTGCTGCGGAAGAAAAGGAATTGGCCTGGTTTTGCAAAAGAATCACCACGGCCATCGTTCATGCCCTGGACAACCCTTCATGTAATTTTGTAATTAATACGGCACCGGTCAACTCACCCTATGAACCGGGCTACCATTGGTATATGGAATTCACCCCCAGGCTGCTGGTGGCGGCAGGGGTGGAAGTGGCCACTGGTGTGTATATTAACCCTGTGGCGCCGGAGGATGCTGCCCCCCTGTTGAAGGAAAACTGGGGCAAATAAGAATTATTTTCCTTTGTATAGGAATTGTGTTATTATAATGTTTAGTTATGCAGTAGCAATTTCGGATAAAAATATTTTATAAAGGAGGGTCTGTGTGCCGGAGGAATTTCAGCCAGGATGTCAAAGGCCGCCAATCAAGAAAAGAAATGCTGAGACTGGCATTACTAATGAGCCAATAGTGAAGGAGGAGGCGAAAAAATCTATGATTAAGGTTGGAAAACCCGCTCCCGATTTTACGGCCCCGGCATATCATTTGGGCAAGTTCACCAATGTCACATTATCTGAATTAAAGGGGCAGTGGGTAGTATTGTGTTTCTATCCGGGAGATTTTACCTTCGTCTGAGCGACAGAGGTGGCAGCAGTTGCTGCTAAATACCCCGAATTTAAGGATATGGGCGTTGAGGTGCTATCGGTAAGTGTGGATAGTGTTTTTGTGCACAAGATTTGGAACGATAACGAGCTGTCCAAAATGATCGGACACGACATCCCATTCATGATGTGTTCCGACCAGGATGGCAGTATTGGCCGGGACTATGGCATATATGATGAGGATAGCGGTGTGGAGACCCGAGGTAGATTTATCATAGATCCGGATGGGATTGTCCAGGGATATGAGGTACTGAGCCCACCGGTAGGCCGTAATGTGGCAGAAACAATCCGGCAGTTGCAGGCTTTCCAACTAGTAAGGGCCAAGGAAGGCAAGGAGGCTACCCCTTCGGGTTGGAAACCAGGCAAGCAGACCCTAAAGCCGGGTGCCAGCCTGGTTGGCAATGTTTGGCAGGTTTGGAAGGTGGAGCAGGCTTTTGAAGACTAGTTGAAATATGTTCATATGATTATTGTTGGCAGCCCCATCGGTTCAAATCTGGTGGGGCTGCCTTTGATCCAGGGACTGCTGCTCCCGGCAGTTGCTGGAGGAAAATGTGACTAAAACTAAGCCAACCCCAGCAGTTGCTGGGCATTTTCACCCAATATTTTGGCAGCAGCAACCGGGGAAATGCCAAGATTTCTGATAGTATTTAGGCTTTTTTCCACATCTATAACTGTTGCTTTTCTATTAACTAAATTAAATATAGGAGTGGGCCAGTCAGTGCCAAAAAGGAACTGATCAGCAAACCGCCCCATATCGGGGAAGGTTTGCAAAAGTTTTTGTGGGGGCAGTCCGGAGATGTCAATATAAACATTTTTGTGCAGGCGGACCATAGTCATTGCTTCTTCAAACCAGGGGCCGCGCCCCCCGTGGGCCATAATGATTTTCATTTCTGGAAAGTCCACAGCCAGATCATCAAAATATAACGGATTGCCATACTTTATCCTGGAGTTGGCAAATATTGATGTCCCGGTGTGAAAACTTACTGGGATGTTCAGCCTATTGGCAGTAGCATACACAGGATAGAGAATGTGGTCGTTAGGATAAAAATGATTGTAGGTGGGGTAGAGCTTGAGACCCTTAAAGCCATGATTTTGGCACAAATCCACCAGAGTTTTATCCATATGGGGGTGGCGATAGGGATTTAGTGTGCAAAAAGGTATTAATCGCGGGCTAACCCGACAGAAATTTTCTACTAATTCATTCATCGCCATGCTGGCGGGCATGGTCTTGCTCCCCGCTAATACAACAGCATAATCTACCCCTAGCTGATCCATTAACTGCAAATAGTTGTGAGGATCACTGTAGTCTTTACAAAAGGCGAAAAACTCTCCCCTAGAGGGGTAGGCCCCTGCCAATAATTCAATAATATTTGCGGTTAGTGTCTCTATTTCTGATAAGTGGACATGGAAGTCGATGATTGGCAATTCGTTAAACACCACCAGTCTTGTAAAATTGGTTACCTGGAGCAATTATTTCCATTACGGATATTGGCAGCAATAGTCTACCGTAAGGGTTTATAATTCTAATATTACCACCCGCAACAGGGTTTTTCCAAAATAATATTTGCAAAAATAAAAAGTCCCCGGCAATTTATGAATCGCCAGGGACCCTTTGGTTTATATCCACCTATAATTTGGTGGAACCGGGCAGTTATTCTTCCAACATGGCTTTAAAGGCATCCAGGCCAATCCGCTCCATAAATTTGCCCAGACGTTCGTTCTTCTTGCCGCCCTCACTGTAGATTTTAACGATCTTATCAACCTTTTCCAGCACCTGTTCTTCATCCAACCCATCATAGAGTGTGGTAGCCAGGCGGGGGACAACACCACCATTGCCGCCAGCCATCAACCTGAACCCTTTGGGCAAGCCCATTATGCCCACATCACGGAAATGATTTTCTCCACAGGAGTTGGCACAACCGCTGACACCGATTTTGAATTTGCTGGGCAGCTCAAGGCCGTGATAACGTTCGTCCAGTTTTAGCCCCAGGCCTACGGCATCCTGCTGTCCCCGTTTGCAAAAGGTAGTTCCCGGGCAAAACTTGATGCTGCGCACACAGAGTCCAATGGCTGCCCCGGGCTTCATGTCCAGCTCCTGCCAGACATTGTCCAGATCCTCCTTTTTTAAGCCGACAATGGCCAGACGTTGTGAGG
>JAAYRI010000077.1 GCA_012518875.1 Peptococcaceae bacterium | reverse complement strand
GAAAAGTTTAATTTTCTAGCTCGTTTCTTGCTTGCTTGGAATTTACTGCTCGCTTCGGTCTGTTCAGACTTGACGAGTCATGTGTTTCTTAAAACATCCATTCCACTGTTTAGTTTTCAAAGACCTTGTTGGTAAAAACTGTTGTCTAAGCCCTTATTGTGTCTTACATTTGGGAGTTGTTCGGGCTTGCAATAAGTTCTCTCTTTTACCGGCCGCTGTTTGCGGCGACATTGACCATTGTATCTCTTTTTGCTACTGTGGTCAACCGGTATTTTTTGGTTTTGTTGTCCCTTAGGAAAGCGAAACAACAACGATATCTAAGTTAACACATATGGTCGTATTCTGTCAATGGCCTTCGGCAAAAAATATAAAAATATTTTAGATCAGTTCTATTGTGCTCCTCTGGCCCTTGTTGCTATTCACTGACTTCCACATCTATAAAAATTATTTATTTATATTGAAGATAGACATTCCAAACCTTGCATCTTAACCCTGAAAAGCTAGTATACTACTTCAATAAACCACTGCCCAAAATACCACCCTGGACACTGACAAAGGTATTGGGGACGCCTCCTACTATAATACTCTCCACCAGAGGCACCTGCATGGCGATTTCTGCTTCACCCCCCTTGGAGGGGATCACAATGCGCACATTGGTATCGAAATTTAAATAAATAGCGTGACGGGTTTGGTTAATCCCGGCGGTTTCAAATTTGTCGACTACATTAACCCGGACTGTCCCGGCCGGCATAATATTATATTTTAACCGTGGGCCCAGGTTAGCTAGCAAAGGAGCCCCAAGGATTTGCCCCACCGGTATGCCGAAGGACTGCCAACGCAAATCTTCCAAAGCCTTCTGTATAGCCAAAGTGGTACCGGCGGCAAACTGATTTACCTTGATGGTGTTGGCCTGCATGAGCACAATATGCCCCTCGCTGTCTTTGTGGATCAGCACAAAGTCCTGGTATTGCAGGTTCTCATCTGTCACCTTCTGTTGTAAAGCCTCGTTAGCTGCCTCAGTAGCCAACTGCACTGCCCTTATTTCGGCAATATTAAAAAAGGTCTGCCGCAAGGTTAAATCGGCCAACAATATTAAACCGATTACTATTATATTTATGAAGACAATGCCCACTACTGTTTTCCCTTTTTGCCTGCGCCTGCTCCTAAACAAATCTGCCACCTCCCTTAGCAAGCAAAAACCACTACACCATCTTATAATTTATGATGCAGAATAGAAAATGATAGCCGCTCTAGAACAAAAAAAGCGCTTAAGCGCTTTTTCATGTCTGCTGAACCAATTTATTTCGTATCTATAGTGCAGCCTAGATACTAATTTGGAAGAATTTCCTCTTCCCCACCTGGATGACCATGCCATCTGTTAAATTTAGATGGGCATTGAAATCTGCCATTTTTACTCCGTCCACCTTCACCGCACCCTGTTGGATTAGGCGCCTGGCTGCGCTGGTGCTGGCGGCACTACCGGCAGCAACCATTAGCCGCGGCAGCCAAACAGCGTCCCCCATGTCCGGCGTGGGCTTGAAAGCTGGGATTTCATCGGGCAAATCCTTTTGCTGAAACATCCTGATAAATTCATCTTCTGCCGCTTGGGCTTCCTCGCTGTTATGGTATTGGGTCACAATTTCCCGGGCCAGCCGCATCTTCACATCCCGCGGGTGCAGGGTTCCATTGTTCAAGCCTGTTTCAATAGCGCGCAAATCCGCCAGTGACACTGCCGTAACCAGCTCAAAATATCTGACCATCATATCGTCGGGCAAGGACATGGTTTTGCCGTACATTTCCCGCGCCGGTTCGTCAATACCGATGTAGTTACCCAGGCTTTTACTCATCTTCTGTACCCCGTCCAGTCCCTCCAAAATGGGCATGGTAATGGCAATCTGGGGTGCCTGGCCATATTCCTTCTGTAATGTGCGTCCCATAAGCAGATTGAACTTTTGGTCCGTGCCACCAATCTCTATATCACACTGGAGGGCCACAGAATCGTAACCCTGCATCAGTGGGTAGAGCAGCTCGTGAATGCTAATCGGCAAGCCTTCCTTATAACGCTTATCAAAATCATCCCGTTCCATCATTCTGGCCAGGGTATATTTAGCGGCCAGCTCAATAACCTGGGCAAAATTCAGGGCGGAAAGCCAGCGGCTGTTAAACTCCACACTGGTTTTTTCGGCATCAAGGATTTTGAATATCTGCCTTTCATAGGTGCGGGCATTTTCCAATACCTGCTCGGCAGTAAGCTGTTTGCGGGTTTCTGATTTGCCGGTGGGATCACCAACCTGGGCCGTAAAGTCACCGAGCAGTAATACGACCTGGTGTCCCAGGTCCTGAAATTGTCTCAGTTTTTGCAGTACCACTGTATGGCCCAGATGAATGTCCGGGGCAGTAGGGTCCAGGCCTAACTTTATCTTGAGGGGCCGGGCATTTTTGATTGAGGACTTTAATTTGTCCACCAACTCGGCCTCAGGAATAATTTCTACCGTACCCCGCTTAATAATCTCCATCTGCTGATTTAAATCGGCCAAAATAATACCCCTTTCCTAAAACCCAATAAAAATCCCATTAATTATACCAACAATTTGTCTACCAAATCAACACTGGTGGAACCTTTCTTGTTGGCAGTGCAATGGGCAGGAATTATTAGGTGGCTTTGCTGATCCAGTTCACAAAAAGGGATATGACACTGATCACCTCGGGCAAGGTGCCGCTATAATAGACTTCCCGGCCGCCTTTCCTACGAACACCAGGCACAAGTGTGAGCGCTTCTGCGTAACCCGGCCAGGTCACCTGCATCCGCAACGCCACAGGCTCCTGCAGGCAAAGAGGCATGAACTTGCCCTTTATTCCCCGTTTGACAGCATCCCTTGCCGTTTCTCTAATCTTCTGTTTGACTGTTTCCGGGTGAAAATTTAGTGCGGCACAACATCCTATGGCCTCCTTGACCACTACTGTTTGCAGATCAGGCAAATAGGTGCTGACTTCTTCTACAAAGGCTTGATCCCCGGTGGCCAAACCCACCGGCACACCAAAATGGCCGGCACAAGCAGCACTTATGAAGGCCTCCCCGGCTTCAATCCCGTTTAGTTGCAGGCTGGTTATCAGGGTATTCATTGTATGGGGCAAAACAGCAGCCTGTGTGCCGCCGCCGGCATGCAGGCCAATGAGAAAAACCAGGTCACAGGCCTGCACAGTGTCCATCCACATCCACCTTCTCTTTGTGCCGCTGATCAGGGAAGCCCGGCCGGACAGCCGGCAATGATAAATATTTTGCTTGAGCATGTGCATATCGGAAACGACAATATCCGTTGCTCCCCCGGCCAATGCCCCCTCTATAGCCGCATTTACCTCCGCGGTCATCTCCTCCCGATGCAAGCAGTCTTCCGGTTGGCTAACCGCCCAGTCTACATAGCCACAGGTACCCTCTATGTCGGCAGCAATAAAAACCTTAAACATAATCAATCACCCCCTACAAAGGAATATACCTTTTCCTTTGAAAAAATGCCCGGGCCGGGCAGGTGGGTAAAAAGAAAACCCGCAGGCCCACGGGGCCTGCGGGTTTTAACTATCTTTATTTATTACTAGGAGGTTTTTACTCCCTTGAAATCCAGCTTGAGGCCGGCAGCCGCCATCTTACGGCGGACGTAGGCCAGGTTCTGCTGCAAAGGAATATCCTTGGGACAGAGATCATCACAGGCCATCAAGCCGACGCAACCGAATGTGCCGTCTTCATTGCCGATTACATCATAGTATTCGGCGTTGGAACGTTCATCCCGCGGGTCAATGAGGAAACGATACACCCGGTTAATCCCGGTGGCACCGATGAAGTCCGGTCTGATATTGGCAGTAATACAAGCGGCTACACAGCAACCACATTCAATACACTGCTCCGGATCATAGATTTCCTCACAGGTCTTATTCTCCATCCGCACTTCCAGGGCATTGAAATCGAATTTCTTATTGGTGTGAATCCAGGCTTCCGCCCTAACCTGTAGGTCCCTGAACCAGGTGCCTGTATCCACAGCCAGGTCGCCGATTAGCTTGAAAACCGGCAACGGCATGACTGTGAATCTGCTCGGCAGAATACTGGTCATGGTCTTGCAAGCCAGTCTGGGCCGGCCATTGATTAGCATGGCACAGGAACCGCAAATCGCTGCCCGACAGACGAAGTCGAACATTAATGTGGGATCCTGTTTTTCACGAATTTCATTAAGAGCGACAAATAAGGTCATGCCTTCGTGTTCTTCTAATTTATAGTCCTGCATCCGCGGTTTATCACCGGGAATGTTCGGGTTATAGCGAAAACAAGATATTGTTAATTGGCGTCCCATACTATTCTTCACCTTCCTCCTTATACTGTATTATTTGCCTTTTTTCGGTCCCGCACTTGCTTCACCGTACCCACGATCTCCCGGTGGCAATATCGGACAGGCAACATCTTCATAATCAAGCGTAGGCAGGTCGGCCCCCTCTTTCCAGTAGGCCAGTGTGCGTTTGAGCCAGTTCTTGTCGTCTCGTTTCGGATAGTCCTCCCGGAAGTGGCTGCCCCGGCTCTCGGTACGCATTAGCGCACCATATGCTACGCATAGCGCCGTGCGAACCATTCCCGGCATCCGAATCGCCTGAGCCAGTTCTGGGTTGGCACCCTGCCCGGAGGAACGGAGACCAATTTTTAATGAACGCCGATACAGTTCTTGGAGTTTTGCCACACCCTGTTCCAGGGATTTGCCGGTACGGAAAATGTGGACGTGGTCCATCATGGCCGTCCCCATGGCATCCCTAATTTCATAGACGTTTTCCCGACCATTTTTGCCGGAAATGAGGTTCTTAATATTTTCTTCTTGTTGCTTGACAAAGCCATCAACAAGTTTCATATCGAAATTCCGGGTCACGCCAAGTGCATACTTGGCCACCTGCTTGCCGCAGATGTATCCTGCTGTGACGGTCTCCGCCAAGGAGTTGCCGCCCAGGCGGTTGAACCCGTGCAGATCCCAGCAAGCTGCTTCACCCATGGCAAAGAGCCCTTTGAGCCCATAGGCTGCTCCGTCCTTGTTGGTACGGATACCGCCCATGGTGTAGTGCTGGGTCGGTATAACCGGCACCAAATCCTTGGCCGGGTCAATACCGTTAAAGTTGGTAGCAATGGTAGCAATCTCACGCAGGTTCTTCCACACCCACTGGCGACCCAGGTGGCGGATATCCAGCCAGAGGTGCTGCTGGTCAGAATATTTACTGGTTACACCATAACCAGCCCTGATATGCTGGACCATACGCCGGGAAACGACGTCACGGGAGGCCAGCTCTTTCTTCTTGGGCTCGTAGTCAGGCATAAATCTATGCATATTCTTGTCCAACAGGTAGCCACCGTCTCCACGGGCTCCTTCTGTCATTAGAATGTATACAGGAGGCATCCCTGTGGGGTGAAACTGAATCGCTTCCATGTTGCCCAGGGGGACAACACCGGTAGCCAGCGCAATAGCACCACCGGTACCCTCATTAATAACAGCGTTGGTGGATGCCGCATAAATACGACCGGCGCCACCGGTACCGATGATAGTAGCCCGAGCCAGATAAACATTAAGTTCCCCTGTACGCAAACATCTGGCCACGCAACCAAAGCAGGTTTCCCCATCGTGGATCAGGGCAATGGCTTCCATCCGGTCGTGGACGGGGATCCCCATCTTGCAAACCTGTGTATCTACAACAAACTGCACTGTATGGCCTGTGCCATCAGAGGTATAGCAGCAACGCCATTTAGCCACACCACCAAAGTCACGGGCTGTAATCAAACCTTCTTTATCTTTGGTGTCTTCAGTTTCGATACCGCTAGCGTATTTCTTTTTGCCGGCGGTAACCCGGTTCCAGGGTACACCCCAGTAATCCAGTTGTCTAATCATTGAGGGAACAGTCTCACAGAAGAGCTTGGCGACCTCCTGGTCACAACCCCAGTCCGAACCTTTTACAGTGTCGGCAAAGTGGATTTCCGGGTTGTCGCCTTTACCCATGGCAATGTTCCCCAAAGAAGCCTGCATGCCGCCCTGGGCAGCAGTACTGTGGGAACGACGCGGGGGAACCAGGCTGAGTATAATCACACTATGACCAACCGCAGCACATTCAATGGCTGAACGTTCGGCGGCAAGTCCGGCACCAATTACTAAAACATCAGAAATATAGGTATTTTTTGCACTCATTGGATGACACCCCCCGCCGGCAGATTAGCAGCAATTTGTGTAAATGTGTATAGAGCTGCAATGCCAAGACCAACAATAACAACAGTAATACCCTTTAGTACCCAACCCATTGTGTGGCGGTTCCACCAGCCCCATTTAACCAGGATCCGGTAGAGGCCAAAACCACCATGGTATTCCCCGGCAATGAGGAATATCACATAAAACACGATGAAGAATGGGAAGGTAAATCCGCCCCATGTATGATCGGCCGGACCGGTAGAAGCTACACGCATGGCACTTGTCGCCGCCCTGAGGGGCCAGGCGCCCAGGATTATCCAGAGGTGGATACTAGCCATAACACCAACGAATAGAGCAGATACAACCTGCCCCACCCAAATCCAGGTATCGAAGTGATTCATCATTTTTGCCATACGGTAGGTAATCCTCATGTCCCGTAACCGTACAGGCGCCCTACGCAATGCCAGGAATATATGGATAATAATGAGCAGGATTGTGGCAGGAATGCCCACCTGTGCAAGATAATACTCATCGAGGGCTATAGATAACCGATTAAAAAGATCTGGACTGACCACAATAGTAGCCACAAAGAGCATATGCATCCACAGGAATCCTATTAGTAAGACTCCACTAATCGACTGGGCAAGATCGACATAAAGGTCTGTTTTGCCATAAGACCTGTTAATAGTCGTTTGCAAATTCTTTGCCAGTTCCATATTACTCTCCTTTCCTAAGGGACTTTAAAAACTTGTTACCCCCTTACACTTTCCTTAAAAACAACTCCCAAATACTACAAATACAACCCTCTTAGTTTATGTGTACAACTCCCAAATACTGCTTCTAATGCTGCTTATATTTCCGCGTACAACCCCCAAAAACTATTTCTAACATTGCTCAGACTTCCCCATGCAACTCCCAAATGCTAAATCCTAGTTTCCAACTGATGATAGCGGGCAGTATTTCCCTCCTTCCGTCCAGTAACGCCCGGCATTGAAAATTCGTTAGCAAACGCACCGGGCTTTACTTAAAAAATAAGCTATCTTTCTACACAAGATAGCGGTAGATAATTTGTAATGCACATCCCCTCCTTCAATAAAAATAAGCAAAAACGCCCTTATCTTTAATGCAAAAGGTTAATTGTTCGAGGAATTCTACTCAATAATTTACTCCCCAAGCAATTATTAACAAGAAAAAAATTGTCTTTTACCCGTAAATAGATTTTCGACACTCCTGCAAAAAATCCTTTTAAAAGTAATAATTTAAAACAGTTTTTTTTAAAATTTTTCCTTTATACAGGTTAAACTTACAATTGGGTGCTACAAAAATCCTATCACTGGTATTATTTTGCTGACATACCTATGGCATTATTATAACTTATATGTTATTAATAAGGTGCAATATGCTTTAAAAATATATAAAATTTACAATATGCTGGGAGGGAGGTGTCTAGGAAATGGGGTTCATATGTGACACCTGCGGGAAAGAGGTTTCCCCAAAGGAGGGCACGTTGTCCTGGGTAGACGAGGGAAATTCTTTGCGGGATTTTAAAATCACCCATGAGGCTGATCAAAACCACCAGTGCCATCCCCGCCACGTAGGCTATGTTCACCTGTGGATTGCCACGGGCATCATAGGATACACCAAATTGACTGAAATGCTTGCCGATTATTGGGTGAAGGGCTACAATCTTGATGACATCACCGGGTTAAAGAAAGCCTTAAACCAAATTAGCCTTTATATGTGGGAAAAATCGAAGAAATAGTCCTTATTAATAGTCTTTATTAAAGGAAGGCTTCGTTCTCATGAAAAACAAAACCGTTTCTATGCATTGCCGCACAAAAACGGTTTTTCGTCCTTATTAGAGTGTTGGTTGGCCTTGCTGCTGTTTGTTTTCCAACATCAAACGTTTCTTATAATTCCAGGCCAGTACTGCTTCCGCAAATTTCACCATTTTGTTGGTCATACCGCCACCCACATTACCATTAGCCCGGGAGGGCAGGTCACCCTTGTCCATGCTGGCATAATCAGGCATGCCCAATTCGGCAGCCATTTCATTTCTAAACTCTTCCAGAGCCGGTGATACATACGGTTCCAGTTCTTTTGGAATCATACCGGTAGATATGTTTTTTATCAAATCAGGAGCGTCATCTTTGATAATGGTCAAATCTTTGATCATTGGGCTCCTCCTTTTTTAAACACCTTATTTTTGGCCTTTATTTTTATTCTTTTAGTGCTTATTCTTTCAATGATGAAACATTATTATGTTAGTAATATTTATATGTCGGTGAACCTAGCCTTCTTGTTCTTTTTTGGCCAACACAGCATTGACCATATTTTGGGCCTCAACCAGAGCCACGGCCAGTCCCTGACCACCGGCATTCACATCCTCGTCATCTGCAGATTGCAAAAGACCAAAAATAACACCAACGGCCTGTCCACCGGCATTGTATACGGGACTGCCGCTGTTTCCCGGGTAGATTGGGGCGTCAATACTGAAAATTTTGCCCTGGTGATCCCTGATTAGCAAATACTGCTCCACCTTCCCGTCTACCAAAATATTATTCAACTGGAGCGGATTTCCCACCACCCTGATTTTTTCCCCCGGCATGGGCAATACGGAAAAATCGACTGTTGCCGCCGGTAGATTTTCCCCCTGGAGGGCAATCACCGCCAGATCTGCTTCCGGCCTGCTGACCCAATGTTCCGCCCGGTATACCTGGCCGCTAGGAAAGGTTATGGACATGTTCAGGGCATGCTCAATCACATGGTGGTTGGTGATAATCAACCCACCGGGATCGATATTAAAACCGGTACCCAGTTTTCTTTCCGCCGTAATTGTCCCCGGCTGGTGGGCCACCACATCAATCCTAACCACCGCCTCCGTAAGTTGGCGATCAACAGTTTTTTTGAGTTGAAATGAATTTTGCACCAGCTCAATTAAGGAACGATCACGGGGAAAGGCTGTTGCCAGAGCCAGACTGAGGAAAGCCAGGGCAGTAATAAAAGCCACCACACGCAACAGCGGTGAACGTGATGCCCGCCGATCGCTAGATTCATCCTGCTTGGGGTCATCATCGTCTGAAAAAAATTGCTCCCGCTCGGGATAATCGTTGTCTACCAAAAACTCCACCTGCTCGGGGTAAGCATCCTCTGCCCAATATTCATCATCTGCCGGCAGCTCTTCCGGCCAGGTGTCCTCATCCCCGGCAGCAGTTGAAACATCGAGATCTGACTCTTCCAGATCCCTCCTGTTGTTGGGCCCTATTTTATCCGGCGTGATAATATCACCACCACATTAAAAATTTTTTTCCCTGACACGAACATTAATACCTTCATTATATATGCATAGTAGCAACCAATCTATATAGTCTTGATCGTGATTTGACAAAATTCCTCAGGGTTAAAGGCTATAATAGTAGGCGATACTGAATTTTAAGGTGGTGGGACAGCCCTTATGACCGACTACAACCAACAGGAACCGCAAACCCTGGCCGGCGAAAAACCAGCCGGTAGACCCAGGATGAAAAAACTGGGTCTGCTGCTGGTTGCCCTATCATTTATGCTATATGGGGGAATCTTGCTGGTGCCATTTACCCCCTTTGCCACCGCCACAAAGGCAGCAATCACCACCGGGTTGATCATTACGGGGGAAATCTCCTTCTGGTTAGGTGCCTTGCTGCTGGGAAAGGAAATAGTAGCAAAATACAAAAGATACCTCAACCCGCTGCAGTGGTTTAAAAAGCAGGACAGCAGGGACAATTAAATAGGCTCACCGGCAGCAGATCCGGGGTAAGGCTTTTGCTTAAAGCTATTTCACCACTTGACATTTTTCATAATTATTGCCATAAATATAATAATTGTAATGTGTTTAAAATGCGGGGTGGTGGGGTGCGGTAGTGGACTATGGCAGGGGAAAACCTTATAATGTTTTTTATGGAGGGTAGAAATATGAACAATCTAAAAATATTTGTATTAATGGGTTTACTTTCAGTAATCCTGGTGCTCATTGGGGGTGCAGTGGGAGGCAGCGATGGTGCGATCCTATTTTTCCTCATCTCACTGGGCATGAACTTCTTTAGCTACTATTTCAGCGACAAAATTGCCATCAAAATGACCAAATCTCAACCGGTCTCACAAGAACAGGCACCGGAGCTGTATAGTATCGTAGGAAATCTGGCCAATAGAGCCGGTCTGCCCATGCCACGCCTCTTTATCACACCTTCGATGCAGCCCAACGCCTTCGCCACGGGTAGAAACCCGGAAAATGCGGCAGTTTCAGTAACCAAAGGACTGCTGCAGGTATTAAACCGCAGTGAACTGGAAGGCGTGCTGGCCCACGAACTGGCTCACGTCAAAAATAGAGACGTGCTGCTGGCTACCATTGCGGCTACCTTTGCCGGCGCCATTGCCATGATTGCCAACATCATTAAGTGGGGGGCCATTTTAGGTGGAGGACGAAATGATGGTGAAGGAGGCGGCAACTTTATCGGTGCAATCGCCCTGGCTATCATCGCCCCTCTGGCGGCCATGATTATCCAGATGTCTATCTCCCGTTCCCGAGAATTTCTGGCCGATGAAACCGGGGCACGCATCGCCGGCCAGTCCGGTGGTCTGGCCAATGCCCTGCTGAAACTAGAAAGCGCCGCCCGGCGGATGCCTATGCAGGTTAACCCGGCAGCATCACACCTTTTTATAGTTAATCCCCTATCCGCCGCATCGATGATGAAGCTTTTCAGCACCCACCCGCCGATTAGTGAAAGGGTGGAACGGCTGAAAAACATGCGTGTCTAGACAGGAGCAGGGTGGCATCATCACCCTTGATTGACATCAATTGACTATTATATAATAGTGTCAACATGAAGAGGACATTTTACCTTTGCCGGTGGAATGTCCCCTCATTTAATGTTTGATAAGGGGGGATAATTACGTCAAGAATAACAACATTGTCCCGGCCTGTTTTTGAAAATCTGCTAATGCACCTGGTAAACATAGAGCAGGATCAAGACAACCTTATTGACGAATATTTTCCCGAGCAAACAATGGAACGCTACCAGTTCAAAAATATGCTGGACAACTATATCAGCAAAATGGATTACCTGATAAGGTACAATATCGGCGTCGGTGAAAAAGGGGATAATCAGTTACCTTTTGTAGTGATCAACAGCACTGTTGATCTACTGGATATGCGCACCAGGAAGACTCACACCTACCGGATGGTCACGCCGGACAACAACAAGAAAGCCCACGATGTGTCCATATTTTCCGCCCTGGGCAAGGCTCTGCTGCTGCAGGAGGTGGGTACAGTGGTGACAGTGAGGATCCTGGGGAATAGGCTAAGGTATAAGATCCGGAGTGTTAGATTTGCTGGTTAATTGTATGTTTTCTTTAAAAACCCCTCCCGTGCGGGAGGGTTTGCTATACCCCTGTGTCCTGGGAAAATAGCATCTGCTAAGGAAATTTCAGACAGGAGTGTTGTGGTCATGACCCTAGAAGGAAAAACCATCGCCGAAACTGCAACCACGCTAAGCCAGTTCATCCTTCCCTCACAGGCTAACCCCATTGGTACAGCCCACGGCGGCGAACTCCTAAAAATGATGGACAACTGTGCCGCTGTCTGCGCCATGAAACACACCCGCTCCATATCTGTCACTGCCGGTGTTGATGATGTCAATTTTCATGCCCCCGTTTATGTGGGGAATCTGGCCACCTGCAATGCCCATATTACCTATGTATCCAACCGCAGCATGGAAATCTCCGTCAATATTTATGCTGAGGATTTATTGGCGGGCACAAAAGAATGCTGCATGACAGCATACTTCATTTTTGTAGCCCTGGATGAAAATTTGCAACCCAAACAGGTGGCACCCTTGATTCTGCAAAACGAGGCGGAAAGAGAAAATTTTGCCGCAGGTAAGGCTAGAATGGAAGCCCGCCAGGAAAAACCACGGGTATGTTGGATTTCGCTATATTAAGATAAGGAAATTAAAGGTGCCGGATGAAAACTAAACTACGGTTAATTATGTTATCTATTATTGGTATAGCAATCATTTATGGGGTAATTTGGTATACAAGTCCTTTGGATCTAATTCAATTAAATCCTGAGGATGTAGAAAAAATCAGCATATTTGACGGCAATACAGGAACATCCCTGCATCTAACGAAGGATGAGGATATAGCCTATATTATTAATAATCTGAACGCTGTTAAACTAAAAAGAAGCAAAATATCTTTAGGATACCTGGGATACTCTTTTAAAACAACGATTTATTTAAATAACGGTGAAAAAGTAGCCGGTTGGAATGATTTTATTATCAACCCCAAAGATACAATTAGAAAAGATCCATTTTTCTATCGGGTAGTTGAAGGTAGTATTGATTATCAATATATTAATTCATTGATTGAGGAGCAAAATAGTAAGGGGTGAACTAATTTCCACGTCAGTATATAAAATAAGCCATTTTGCTTCTTAGCAAATTTCTCTTAGGCGTTTGCTCACGCCTAATATACCTACCACATCCGTCAATAAGTGGCATCTGGTCCCAAGGAATTGGCAGCTATTACCTGGGGTTTCCCCTATAGCGTCTCCATGATGTTAAGCAGGCTCTGGTAACTGTCCACATCGTGGTATTTCACACCGGCGGTAGATATTTCGTTGAACAGTTTTTTGGCACAAGTTATCTTCGCTTTTTCAATTTCATCAGTGCGGTTTATTTTACCAAATTGTGTTGATTGCATACTGCCCTTTGTCTCGGCGATAAAGAAGATATGTTTCACAGAGCCCTTCTTGAACGAAATTGCCCAGTCTGGTGAGTAATTACCCACGGGCGTTGGGATATAGAACCCCCGTGGTCCCCGCGGCAGCTTGGCATAAACAATCACCTCATCGGCCGCGTCCAAGTCCTCTGCAAATTGCCGTTCAATGCTGTGAACCGAAGCACCGTCTGTAAAGATGTAATCCTGAATGGCGTTTTTTGCCTTAAACGCCCTGGCGTATTCATCAGAAGCTCGACTCATATTAAAGATATCCTGTGAGTACAGCTCTTCCGCACTAGGAGCATAGGCGATATGCTCCACAACAACAGATGCCTTTTGACGATTGATAAGGCCTGAGGTTCTACTAATGAATTCCTCGGGGTTCTCACGGAATAGCCACAGTTTCTCGGGTAAAATGCCCTTGAGTATAGCTGTGACAGTGCGGCGCGTGAGTGTTGCACCTACCGCTATTTTCCCAATCAGATCATAGCCTACATAACTGCCCTGAGCACGGTCTAGTTTTTTTGTCTCCGTGCTTTCTACATTAAATGCAATACCGTCTTGCTCGCCCCGTGTAATGCTATAGGAAAGCCGAGCAACCCTCAATTCTGCATTGATGGCCGCGATGGATTTTTGAATAAGTTCATCACTGTCAAATTCCACAGTGTAGGCATATTTTTTGTTAATCCGTTCCCACAGTTCCTTAAAGTCCTGCCAGTTTTCATTCAGTGGATTGTCTCTAACCTTCGTCTCATGCCCATTGCTGGCCATATCTTTGAGAATACTGGGATCAAATATGGCTTGTACCAGTTTGTGGACGCCCTTGGATAGGGGCGCAAGTACCTGTTTTAGTGGTGCAAGGCTACCCGTCTCGGCAGCAGAGCGGTAGGTGTCAGTAATACCACCGTTATCGTCCACATAGTCGTTGCGAACAAGGTAGTTGTATACTGCAGTGGCTTCCGCTACTGAAATCGTATGCATAGCCTCCCCTGTCTGGATATTCCTACCAGTGAAATACTCAATACTTACCTTCATCGGGCGCTCGTAAAGGTCAGCTTTGATTTCCCTTTGCAAATCCCCAACAAATCCGGCATAACTTTCACTTGCAACAACTGTCAGCATATTCACGCCGTGAACGAGGGTTTCACCGCAAACCTCCAAATCCTGCCGTTCACCGTTGCTATTCACGCAAAGGCGCAGGCCCCGCCCCACTTCCTGCCGTTTTGTTGTGGCGCTGTGGGAATGTTTCAAGGTGCATATCTGGAACACATTGGGGTTATCCCAGCCTTCCCGCAGGGCTGAGTGGGAGAAAATAAACCGTGTTGGTTCATCAAAAGAAAGCAGCCGCTCCTTGTTCTTTAGGATCAGGTCATATGCAGAGATGTCATCCGAAAATTCACTGCCCCGCTTAACCTTACTGTCCACCGACCGGCCTTTCTTATCTATAGAGAAATAACCGCGGTGGGTGTCGGCGGTATCAATGCCCCGCAGATAGGCCTGATAGGATGAGGGGAACAATACCAGTCGCTCATTTAGCGCCGCCGTATATTCTTCCTCAAAAATATGGCCGTACTCACCGAGAATTTCCGCGCCATCTTCACCATACTGGCGGTACTTTGCTACTTCATCAATAAAAAAGAGAGACAGACACTTGATGCCCTGGACAAACAGCTTTTCTTCCTTGTCGAAATGGGAGGCTATTGTTTCGCGGATTTGGATGCGGCGTATATCATTCTCATTGACATTGCCGCTTGCTTTTCCTGCCGTCAAGGTATCACCATTGGAGAAGGTAACCATTGATTGTGCAGGGTCGATTTTAGCGATGGAAATGCCTTTATACTCCTCGAGGTTATTCGATGCGGTATAAATGCTGTCATTCTCGCCGAGCATACGAATCTCCCGTTTAATGCCACTGCCGCGCATAACCTCAAACTCTAACCTGGCCCGCGGCGGCTTCTTGGGGTCGACAACAATAGCGGCAAGATACATATACCGGTTTGTCCCACTCAGGTTTTTTAACTCAAAACCCTTGACCTCAATTTTTTTAACCAATTTCTTTTTGAAAGCATCCAGTGCATCCAGAACATAGACAAGATTATGGGAAGTCTTATGGGTCGCCGAGTAGTTAACTGAAAACAAAGGATTAAAATTATTTTTTAAGGCGTTCTGAGTAGCCACACCTCCCATTTTCTGGGGCTCGTCCAAAATAATAATCGGCTGGTTTGCCTTTATAACATCAATGGGACGGCGAGAGCCAAACTCATCCCGCTTGGTGTAAATAATCCGGGCAACCTTGTTGCCCCGCCTACCAGGTGCATTCTTGGCCTCGTTCATGGTAGTGTTAAAGGCTTGTGTATTAATGATCATCACATTGATACCAGCGTTTTGGGAAAACTCGTCTAACTGGTGGAGGTTTGAGGAAT
The DNA here is from genome assembly GCA_012518875.1 of Peptococcaceae bacterium. Classification (GTDB taxonomy): domain Bacteria; phylum Bacillota; class Desulfotomaculia; order Desulfotomaculales; family Pelotomaculaceae; genus Syntrophopropionicum. The sequence goes on along the minus strand of JAAYRI010000077.1, from coordinate 1,200 downwards.
TATACACAAAAAATCGGGCTTTCATGCCGTATAATTCCATAAAATGTTCCTGAGTCATTTCAAAGGATTTTTTTACTCCTTCACGTATGGCAATGCTGGGAACAACAACAATAAATTTACCCCATCCGTATGCCCTGTATAGTTCAAACATGGTTTTGATGTAGCAGTATGTTTTGCCAGTGCCGGTTTCCATTTCCACATCCAGGGAAACGGCACCAAGCCCGGGGGCAAGCGCACTGGAAAGCTTAATATTATTTGCCGTCTGAATATCACGGATATTTTTCAGAAGCTGTTCTTTAGTTAGGTCTATGCCCGCATTACGGTAAGCAGCTTCAAGTATTTCAGTTTCCTCAACAGTTAATTCGCCACCGGCGTTATAATATTTATCCACAAGTCTCTTGCGCCTTTGCTCCGCGGTTTCACCGAACAGACCTGGCTGCTCATCATATTTTTGCCCGGTTGGCTCCCCTGGTTTGCCGAGGTCTAGCCGATACTTGCTCATACAGTGGTTTGACTGTCCGGCAAATACCCTGACAACGCTGTCAGCAGCTTCCGTTTGGAAAGGCTGTATTTTAAATTTGAATTTCATCTACAGCACCCTCCTGATCGTGTTTGGACTGTAGGTGGAAAACACCTGCTCGAAGTTGACCATCGCGCTGTCGTTAACAAAACTGCTGTCGCGAAATACCGCGTAATACGGTTTTTCCTTGGCAATATCTGTAATAAGAGCGGTGTCAACCCTGCTGAAGCAGGCAATCAGGTAGTTGTCGTTAACATAGAATATCTTGTCCTCTTGCTTAATTTTCGCTGAAAGAGGGATGCCCAGGTCAAGCATAACCTGGAAAAGCAGGTCCTCATCCGAACGATCAGGCTTGATATTGTCCCTAACGCCCTCCAGGTTGAAACTCATTTGCGCGTATTCTTCCGGTGTGTAGTACACATCCTTCATATTGCTGCTGTCTAGTTTGAGGACACGAAAACCGATATCAAGATTTTCAATGCCGGGCTTGTCCTTGTTGTCTTCTTTGATTTTTCTTCCGGCGCGGCGGATACGTTCTTTGCCAATTTCACAGATATTCTTGTAGCCTGCTTTATAGGCTTCGCTCTTCTCATCGCATACCTCGGGTAATTGCACCATGATAAACCTGCGATTCCCGCCGTCCTCTGCATTAAGCTGCATAACTGCATGGGCTGTGGTGG
>JAAYRI010000076.1 GCA_012518875.1 Peptococcaceae bacterium | reverse complement strand
TATTGTCCGAGCCCATTTTCCCTCGGGCGCGGGCCAACTCGCCGCTTGCACGGCTTAAACATCGACCCACACCTTTACTCGATTCCATCTTTCCAATTTTTCGCCTTCTTCTTTCCGCCTTCTGCTTTCCACTTTCCCACTTTCCAACTGACTCCAAAGGAATACCCTGAAGAATTTTCCCCGCTGGCTACACCTACCGCCATCTTTTGGGACAAGGTACCTGTCCCCGCGTCCCACATATGTAGGGCAAAATTGTGCCATACTATACCAAACAAAATTGCCTAAAAAGGAGTGGAAGATGATAATGATGGTGTTAAATCCGAGCCCTATTTTTACGCCAATTTCCATTGGCAATGTCAAACTAAAGAACAGACTGGTTGTGGCACCGATGGTATCGGTTTTTTGTGACACTGACGGTATGGCCACGGAGCGCTTCATTTCCTATCATGAAACCAAAGCAAAAGGGGGCTGGGGTCTGATTATCGTAGAGGATTATGCGGTGGACCCCCTGGGTCGGGGGTTCTGGACCCCGGGTTTTTGGAAAGACGAACAAATCCAGTCCCACGCCGCACTGGTAGACAGGGTGCACCAGGCGGGGGCCAAGATTGTGGCCCAGATCTACCACTGTGGCCGGCAAACAACGCCGGAGGTAATTGGTGAGCAGCCTGTTTCTTCTTCGCCCCTGGCCGACCCGGTTCTCGGCTCCATTCCCCGGGAGCTAACCATACCGGAAATCCAAAAAATCGTCTCCCAATTTGGTGATGCCGCCTGGCGGGCCCAGCAGGCAGGCTTTGATGGCGTGCAGGTGCATGGGGCGCATGGTTACCTGGTGGCCCAGTTTATGTCTAAATATTCCAACAAACGTACTGATGCCTATGGCGGGCCCCTGGCCAACCGGCTACGTTTTGCCCTGGAGATAGTTGCGGATATTCGGGAAAAATGCGGGCCAGATTTCCTGCTGGATTTCCGTATTTCCGGTGACGAGCAGGTGCCCGGGGGGCGTACCATCGAGGAGACCAAAGCCATTGCCGTGCAGTTGGAAGAGATGGGAGTGGACATGCTCAATGTTTCCGCCGGGGTTTATGAGAGCACCTGGGCCATTATCCCACCTATGAATATCAGCCCCGGCTGGATTGCGGACTATGCGGCAGAGGTAAAGGAGGTGGTCAGTGTGCCTGTGGCTACTGTGGGGCGCATCAATGATCCCTTTATAGCCGAGAGCATTCTGCTGTCGGGCAAGGCGGACCTAATTGTCATGGGACGGGCCTCGCTGGCGGATCCAGCATTACCTAATAAATTTGCTGCTGGTGAGTATGAGGATATCCGGCCCTGCATCGGTTGCCAGCAGGGTTGCCTGGACATCCTCTTTAAAAACGAACCAATCCGCTGTCTTTCCAATCCTACCCTGGGCTTTGAATACCTAAACGAATTCCATAAGGCGGAAAACCCCAAGAGAATAACCGTCGTTGGTGCCGGCCCGGCGGGGTTGGAAGCAGCCCGTACCGCGGCCCTGGCCGGTAACCAGGTGACACTTTATGAAGCGGGTGAGCATATTGGCGGCCAGTTTGCCACAGCGGCCATACCCCCCAACAAGGGAGACATTTCCTCCATCATCGCCTGGCTCGGCCGGCAGGTAGAAAAGCTAGGGGTAAACATCAAATTTAATACTAGATATACTGCTGACCTTTGCAATGACGAAAAACCGGATCTGGTTATTGTGGCCACGGGAGCTACCCCGGCCAAACCACCGATTCCTGGTATTGACGGCGAAAATGTGGTCACTGCTGAGGAGGTATTGACCGGCCGGGTGGCCGCCAAACAAAGGGTGGTCATTGCCGGTGGCGGCCTGGTGGGGGCTGAAACAGCTACCTACCTGGCTTCCCTGGGCAGGCAAGTGACCATCGTGGAAGCCCTGTCGGACATTGCCCTGGATGAAGAGTTTACCCGCCGCGGGTTGCTACTGAAAAATATAGAAGCCCAGCATATAGAGGTGATTACCAACGCTAAAATCACCAGCATTAAGGACAACGCCGTGGAAATAGAAAAAGACAACGAAACCAGCACTATCCCGGCCGAGACTGTGGTGCTGGCTTTGGGCATGGACCCCAACAAAGCTCTGGTGCAGGAGCTGGAAGGTAAGGCACCCCTGAAAGTTATCGGTGATGCCGACAATCCCCGGGATGCCCTGGAAGCAATTAGAGAAGGATTTCTAGCTGCCGTCCAGGCTTAAAATATTGCTGGAACGGGTGGGACGGGGGGACTGTAGGCTGTGTGAAAAGTCCAAAAATTAATTGCTCTAGGGCAAAAAGTGGGGGTTGTAGGTAGGAATATTGACTTTATATACCCGCTTAACCCCATTCAGGGGCCCGTATAGGTGTTCGAGTGGGAAAAATTATTTCCAAAAATAGTTTTCACACAGTCTGACAGGTGTGTGCCACGAACACACTTTTAAAATAAATTAGAAAGTGTGGTGCTGTACAGGAGATGAGGGTAGGCCCCTTGGAATCGGCTTGCAGGAGCAGGTTCCAAATCACCTTAAGCTGCTGGGGTAAAGAGCCTTGGTAGTGAGCGTTAAGGAAAAGGCTGGGATTACCTGTCAGGTGAGAAATAAGGAGACGAGTGCAAACG
>JAAYRI010000075.1 GCA_012518875.1 Peptococcaceae bacterium | reverse complement strand
TAATCAATCGTATTGAAGAATACGTGCCCACCGGTGTTGGTAAGAGAGGCCGAAACCAGAATATTACCAGGGATATTTTTGAAGAGGCAGTTCATATCGGGCCCCTGGGTCTGGTGAACAAGGGCTATGGTTTACCGGCTGATCTGAATAAAATCGAGGAAGGGGGCTGTTTGCCCGGGGCCAATCTAGATGCAGTCAGCAGCAGGGCTTACAAGCGGGGTGCAGTCCAGTTAGGCACCCTTGGCGGGGGGAATCATTTTATTGAACTGCAGGTGGTCAGTCAGCTGTACGATCAGGCGGCGGCTGATATATTCGGGCTTTCTCCCGGTGCCCTTACAATAATGGTACATACGGGCAGTCGTGGTTTCGGTCACCAGATCTGTGTTGATTACAGCAAAATTCTTCTCGGGGCAGCCAGGAAATATGGCATTCAAATACCGGATCGAGGTCTGGCTTGTGCTCCTGTAGACTCGCAGGAAGGGAAAAATTATTATGCCGCTATGGCTTGTGCAGTTAACTATGCCTTCGCCAATCGTCATCTAATCACCCATGAAGTCCGCCGGGCTTTTACAGATGTGTTGGGTGGAGCAGGGTACAACCTGGAGGTTGATCTAGTATACGACATCGCCCACAACATTGCCAAATGGGAAGAACATGGGGGCCAAAGGCTGCTGGTTCACCGCAAAGGGGCCACGCGCGCTTTGCCGCCTGGTCATGGGGGAAACCCCGCTATATACAGACACACAGGCCACCCGGTTCTAATACCCGGCAGCATGGGCACTGCTTCTTATGTAGTCACCGGCATGGAAAAAGCTGCAGAGTCGTTTTTTTCCGCCAATCATGGGGCCGGCCGGGTGCTATCAAGGTCGGCGGCGACAAAGGAAATATCAAAAGAACAATTTGAGCATAGTATGTCAGGCATACTCTATAATATAAGGAACTACAGAGAGCTGCTGGATGAAGCACCCGGTGCGTACAAGGATATTAACCAGGTTGTGGAAACCCTGGCGGCAATTGGTCTGACCCGCAAGGTGGCCAGACTGGAACCCCTGGCGGTGATCAAAGGAAAGGATTAATTATTTCTTGTGATGCTAAAAACTAGTCAGCAGGCTCCTGATAAAACTGGTATAGGGCCGAAAAATAAGGTCTATTAGAGCTGAGACACGTGGGGGATCGAAAACAAGGGTATCCACGGCAATTATTACTGCTCCGCTAACTATTAGACCGGAAAAAATGGCCAGTTCGGTCCACCTCTGATCGCGGACTAAGGGTCTACCTTCTATACTCGCCAGAATGAGGATGGCCAGGATGTAAAGGTAGATCATTAGCGCCATTCCCCCTCTGTGCGGGAGCCGGGCGGTTCCACGGATAATTCCCGGTTGTGGATTCGGGTTTCGCACTGGATGGCTACATTTACAATAGGGAAAACATCTCGCCAATGCTCCTTATATTGGGGCCAATTCCGGCGGTGCTGTCTTCTGACTTCTTCGCCAAAACCAAAAACGTCGGTTCCCAGCATTTGCGACTTTTTTAATACGGCCTCTATTTCATTGATTACCTGGGTGCTAGCTGTTTTTTCCAGCTCGGCAATTAAACCAACATCTATCATTTCCCTATGTTTGCTGAAATGCTCCAATAGATCAAATTCTGTTTGCATTTTTATTTCAAATACCGGCAGTCCATTATCCTCGATGTCCACCTTAATTTTCCCTTTCGCTTTGGTCAGGTCCAGGCTTACCGGCTCTGCCTTTCCTTCGGCAACATGGGGAATGGTTAGTGCACGGTTTTTGACCCTATTTATTACCCACATCAGGCCCATTGTTTCCCTTTCATTGAAGGTGTCAACTAGCCTGCCGTGTGTGTCGAAAACAGCTAGCCCTGTTAGGGCAACAGTATTTGACAGGCCCTCCTTTTTTTCCTTGGAGGTCATACTGGTTTGGGGGACAACCTCCACAAGGGGTGCCACCGGGCTGGTAACTCCTGTACCCAGGCGATATAAAAAATCAGCCATATTGACCGCCAGGATCCCCTGCCAGCCGTCTTTGTTCTCAAAAATAGTATTTAAGGCCTGGGCAGTAGACTGGGAAACTGGTGATTCCTGCTCCAGTATCCTACTGGCGTTTCCTTTGGACACGGCTATAAATTTAGTGTCACGACTTTCACGGCTGCGGGTTAAACGGTCAAAAAAGGGGGTCAGCCCGCTGCGTGCAGCCTTTTCTCCAAAAATGGCCACCCGTTCATGGCCCAAAAAGAGCTGTTTGGGGATACGGTAGTTCATTTTGGCCACAGAATCCCTGATCGATTCCCCCCTTTCACTTACAACAAAGAAGGTTCCGCTGCCACTTCCCCCCCCTTCTCCACCGCCCCTGCCTCCGGACATGGCCCCCTGGCTGGAGATCATTGCCTGGGGGTTGGCAATCTGAAATGTTGTTTGGACACCTGTTTTTCCTGCATAGTCTGCCAGATCATGGGCATCACCAATTACAAGTTCCAGGTCGTCTATTTCCACGCGGTCCCAGCAACCACAATGCAGAGCCGACAATACTACCAGGAGAAAGATGAAAACTACCCTGTTCATGATTTTCTCACCCGCCTAGAACGAAGTATTACAATCAGGTAGAGCAGCAGTGGGATGACCAGTTCAAAGGATAGCAGTGCATATCCTGGCCAAACATTGGTTGCAAAATCAGTCAATTCCGGCATTCCTTTAAAGGAATTGAGGGCCAGGGCGATCATTAAAATGGTCAGGGGGAGCAGCAAAAATTGGAATTTCTTAAAACCAAAGATCTGGGCTGTACCAAGGACGGAGCAATAAAGAAAAACACAGATTTTAAAAAAGGTTCCCAGCACCAGGGCAATGACTATCAGTACCTCCAGACGATCAAAAATTTTGGCAATGCTAATCATTCTAGCCAGGCTAAAAAAGGGAAATTCCTTCTGACCGGTCGGTATCGCACCAAAGGCTGCTGTGGTGGAAACCTCCATTGCTGCCAGGAGAAAACCCACCAGGAGAACCACCAAGACTAGATTACGTGATGTGTGTCTATCACTAGCCAGGGCTGGTATAAGCATCCCGGCTAAAATGACTTCACCACGCCAGGAACCGGAAACTATGGATGTAGAAATTAACAGGCCGGGTGGGTGTTCAGCCAGGGGCAGCAGGCGGCTGAAGTCCAAATTGTTGTAGGGCAAAATAATCACTGCTGCTATGGCCACCAGTACAACAAATAGAAGGATTTCATTTACCCTGGCCCATGACTCCAGACCGCTACGCAGAGCGTAATAGACCAGGACCATGATCGTCACCATAAAAACCGCCAGGGGGGTTTTGGGCATGATGGTGATTTTTAAAAAGCTGGTGAATTCAAATACTATTACAGCCCCCACTGATAAAAACCAAAACACATATATGGTCCCCAGGATTTTCCCCAAGGGTTTGCCCAGGATTAGGGGCAGGTATTCAATTGGTGTGTGGCCGGGGAAGCGCCTGGCCAGGGCGATGATAACCAGAACCATAAAGATTCCCCAAACAGAACCAAGAAGGGCGGTAAGCCAGGCATCCTGCTCCACAGCGCGGGCCCCCAACTGGGGCATCAAGAATATTACTGTGTTAACAAGCATAGCGGTGATTAAAAAGGCCAGTTGCCGCTCAGAAATTTTTCCCGGTTCCATTTATTTTCCCCCCTTTTGTAGACGTCTTTTACTGTCTGCACCAGCAGTGCAACGCTCATCCGGTGGGGATGGGGGAGGTGTATCAACACGGGTAATATCCTTCCCAACGATCAGTACCGGCCTTTTCTTGAAACTCCAAAGCGGTGCACGGTAAACACTGTCTTTTAGCTCTTTTGCAATCAAGGGTGCCAACGGTTCGAAATAGGGTACACCAAAGGAACGCAAGTTGGCCATATGGAGCAAAAAGAATAGGGATACCAGGGCAATTCCGTAAAAGCCCATCATGCCGCCGGCTATTAGAATAGCCAACCGGATCACCCTTACCGCCTGGGCCAGATCATAGCGCGAGCCGAGGGCAAAGTTAGCCACTGCGGATACGGCGATGACAATAACCAGGGTAGGCGATACCAGGCTGGATTGCACCGCTGCCTCGCCCAAAATTAGGGCGCCAACAATGTTTATGGCTGCTCCCACAACCCTGGGCAGCCTGATGCTGGATTCCCATAGAATCTCAAAAACAATCAGAAGAAAGAGGGCATCAACAATAGCAGGGAAAGGCACCACCTCCCTGGTGCCGGCAATAGTAAAAACAAGGGGTATGGGGATCATTTCCTGGTGGAAGGTAATCAGCCCTACATAGATGCCGGGCAAATTGGTAGCCACAAAAATTGACAAGTATCTTAAGACTCGGATAAACCAGACCACAGTGGGGCTCATATAATAATCATCTGTGGCCTGCATAAATTCAATGAAAACTGAAGGTGCGGTGAGCACCTGGGGACTACCGTCTACAACCAGGGCAAACCGGCCCTCCAATAGGTCGGCTGCCGCGGCATCGGGTCTTTCGGTGCTTTTCATCAAAGGAAAAACAGTTAGAGTACGGTCCTGGATCAGTTCTTTAATGTAGGAGCTGTCCAGGATGCCGTCTATGTCTATTCTAGTGAGCCTTTTTCGCACTTCTTCAATAATCTTGGGATTGGCGATATCGGCCACATACATTAAGGTGACCTGGGTGTTGGTGCGCCGGCCAATGATGTAGTCTTCTGACTGCAGCATGGCATCCCCTAACCGGCTACGGATTAGGGCAGTGTTCACTCCAATATTTTCTATAAAGCCATCGTGGGGGCCAAGTACTGTGGGCTCAACGACTGGTTCTGAGATAGAACGCTGGGGCCTGCTTTCAGCATCAATCATCAGACCGGACGAACAGCCGTCAACCAGCAGGATCATTTTTGATCTTAATATCCAGCGCTTGATCTCCGCCAGATCCTTTACCTCCTGGGTTTCATAAAAGGGCAGAATGTGCTGGTTGATCAAACCAGTGCGCTCTTCCTTTGCTATCTCTAGCAGTTGTTTTTCTGGGATATCCAACATCAGGGCGCGAAAAACATCCTGACTGACCCTGTTATTGATCAAACCATCAAACCAGACTGCAAGAATCTTAACCCCCCCTGCGTAAAATTGTTTAAAAACAATATCGGAAATATTAGTGAATTCCTGCCTGAGATCAGCCTCATTGTCAGCAAGGTTACTGCTGATTTCCTTGAAGTCATGGGGTGGGGGTACTTCCTTGGGGCCAGAGGATTCAATTTTTCTTGCTTTGCTGTTTATGCTTCTCAAAAAATGGAGCACTGGTTATGACCCTCTCCTTTTATGGTGGATCTATCCCCGATAACTATATTTTCCCCATAAATGAAAATTTACTCAAAAAAAATCACATCTAGAGGATGTGAACTATATATTTTAGTTTCCGGCAGTATGTTAATTGCAGTGTTGTAGTCATGGTTGTTAACCATTCCATGGCTGCATTCTTCTGTTTTGTGGGGCAATACCTTCACCACTATCCTCAAGGGGGTTTCAGCCCTGGAGGTCAGCAGTGGGTATGAAGATGAATTGGTTTCAGCATTGGACATCCGGTGGTAGAAAATCGCCCGCTGTGGCCACCGGTAAATGCTGGTTGTTGCCTAACTATTTTGCGGAAAATTCATCTCCAGCCAGTGGAAAAAGACCTGCCATACCTTCTGATAATGTCCCGTAAACTGGTGGTCGGCGTTGGCAATGATTTTAATGGATTTAGGTTCACCGGCTGCTTGATAAATGTTTTCCGCATTTGCCGGGGGAACAACATCGTCCTTTTCCCCATGAACAACAAGTAGTGGTCGGGGGGGAATCAATGCCGCATTATGAATCACATTATGACCCTTTAGGTCAACAAAAAAATTGCTTTTCACCAGGACAGTGCCACCCTCTCCTGATAAAGGTACCAGATCATTTTTAGCAGCAGGTTTATTTGGTGTACGCCTCGAAAAAAGCTGGTATGGTTCCGCCGGTGCCGACCAGCAGCTCACCCCGGCTACCCTTTTATCGATGCCTGCGTGGCACAAAACAGTTGTTCCACCAAAACTCCTACCTACGGTAATAATAATTTTAAACCCTAAATCACAGCAGTAGTCAACAGCACTTTTTAGATCCCCAACATGGCCGGAAAGGCTAATATCGGCAAAGCTACCCGTACTCTCACCGCAGCCACCAAAGTCAAAAAGAAAGGTTGAATTGCCCCTTTTCCCGAGTTCCTCAGCCATAGCCAGGGCCTTGCCACCACCTTCCTTACTGCCGGTAAAGCCGTGGCAGACAATAACTATCCTTTCCTGAGCAGGGCCGGTGTACAATAAGGCGGCCAGGTCCAAACCTTTGTCATTAGGAAAGGAGAATTTACTCCACTTGTATGTCTTGCTCATCTAATTACCCCCATTAAATAATTTAAATAATGTTTTTTGGCAAAGGATGTTAGAATATGTGGTGAAAACCACAGCAAGGTGGCAGAATATTGAATCCTAGTAAAATTATACGGAAGGGGTGCAGTATGGGCAAGTATTAGTATGCCTTTCTATCGGATGAAACACATGCTATTTGTTTTCCCTATGGTTTATTAGGTTTCAGCCTGGTTTATAATGGTAGAAGAACAAAACAAAGGGGTTTTTTTAATGAGCGATTATTTAGTAAGGGGTGTGGGGGCAAATAAACAATTCCGCGTTTTTGCCGCTATCACTACCGCACTTGTTGAAGAGGCAAGACGCAGGCATGATACCTGGCCGGTGGCCAGTGCAGCCCTGGGGCGAACCTTAACAGCGGGGCTGCTGCTGGGTGCCAACCTGAAAGGCACTGATCTCTTGACCTTGCGGATTTTAGGTGATGGTCCGGTAGGCGCCATTGTGGTAACAGCCAAAGCATCCGGGGAAGTAAAAGGGTATATCCAGGAACCCCATGTTGATCTTCCCAGTCCGGCAGCAGGCAAGCTGCCCGTTGGCGATGCAGTAGGTCAGGGTTTTCTGTATGTGACCAAAGATATGGGGTTAAAAGAACCGTTTACGGGCAATGTTGAACTGGCATCAGGGGAAATAGGGGAGGATGTAGCCCGTTATCTGCTAATGTCGGAGCAGACCCCCTCCGCAGTTGCCCTCGGGGTTCTGGTGAGCCCTGACTGCCGGGTAATGGCGTCAGGAGGCATTATAATTCAAATGCTGCCCAACGCTTCGGAAGATGTACTGGCCCACATAGAGGAGAGCCTGGAAAAAATGGCACCTGTAAGCAGCCTTGTAAGCCGGGGCATGACTGCGGAAAAAATTGTGGCCTCCGCGGTAGGGGGGCTGGAGGTGCGTTTTCTGGAAAAAGCGCCGGTTAGATTTAAATGCGGTTGTTCCCGGGAGAGGATCAAAGATATCCTGGCGGCCCTGGGGAGGGAGGAAATAGAGAAAATATGCAGGGAACAGGAAAAAGCAGAGGTGCACTGCCATTTTTGCGGGGAATTGTATACCTTTACTGGACTAGAATTAGAAAATATAATCAAGCAACTATAATAAATCCTTGTTTATACCCTCATTGTGATAAAAAAATTCTATCAGTAACATGAAGGATATTTATATCTATTTAAATAAAACAGCATTAGATAAACAAGGAAGGGAAGATGCGTGTGAACAGTAAATTAATAGACTGCAGGGGATTGGCTTGTCCATTGCCGGTTATAGAAACAAAAAAGGCTATTGAAGCAGGTGGTGACGAGAGAATTCTAATTATTGTGGATAACAATGCCGCTTGTGAAAATGTGTCCCGTTTTGCTATCAATGGGGGTTGTAAAGTTGATGTTAATGAAAAAGACGGCAATTATCACCTGGAAATCACTCTACCGGGTAATAAAGTAGAAGAAAGGGACTCTTTGCCCAGGGGCAAAAACATAGAGGAAGGGTCAACGGCCGGAAAGGTATATTTTATTACCACCAACAGCCTCGGACAGGGTTCTACAGATCTAGGCGATGTTTTAATGAAAAGTCTGATGATCACACTCACGCAGCAGGATCCCCCGGTAGCGCTATTATTTCTCAACGCCGGTGTATATCTGGCTATTGAAGGTTCCCCTGTTTGGGAGCAGCTAATGGATCTGGCCCACAAGGGGACCAAAATATTGGTCTGCGGTACCTGCCTTAAATACTATAAACTAGACGGGAAAAGTGCAATGGGCACTATATCTAATATGCTGGAAGTCAACACCTGGCTTACTGGCCCACACCAGGTGATCACCATCGGGTAGGGTGGATTGCAGATAATGTGCGGCTAGAGTCATACCCTACATGTATACCCCTAACGTCTTTGCTTTTATCCCCGGTCAGGAACCGGTGTGCCAGTTTTGCAGGGTTCCCCATTCCCGTGCTACCAAAAACAACCACTTTACCGGGAACGCATGTTCTTGATATACTGTATCTAGAACATGCGTTTGGTAGGTGGTTTTTTGCGTTGTCCAATCTTGTTAGCAGATATGAATTCTTTTTTTGCCAGTGTACACCAGGCCATGGAACCTTGTCTTCGGGAAAAACCGGTTATCGTCGGTGGTGACCCGGCTAAACGCCATGGTATTGTCCTGGCTGCCTCTTACGAAGCCAAGGCTTGTGGGGTGAAAACGGGTATGGCCGTGTGGGAGGCGCGCAGCCTTTGTCCTAGCGGCATTTTCCTAAAGCCCAGATACGGCTATTACATCGATTTTTCTTCCCGGGTGATTAGAATTATGAAAGACTTTACCCCACTGGTAGAACCCTTTTCTATTGATGAAGCATTTTTGGACCTTTCCGGCTGTGATCACTTTTTTGATTCTTCCTTGACTGCTTCGCTAAAGCTGAAAAGGAGGATCAAGGAGGAAACTGGCTTGATGTGCAGTGTTGGGGTTGGCCCCAACAAACTACTGGCGAAAATGGCCGCCGGTATGCAGAAGCCGGACGGGCTTACTGTCCTGGATTTTGGCGATGTGCCGGGTAAGATGTGGCCCCTTCCCATCAAAGAGCTTTTTGGGGTGGGCCCGCGTCTGGAAAAAAGGCTGAATGACCTAAACATTCACACCATCGGGGAACTGGCCCACTATCCTCTGTCTGTGCTGCGTAAAAGGTTCGGCCTTATTGGCCATGTGCTGTACCTATCGGCCAACGGTATCGACTATAGTCCAGTGGATCCACATTCCTTGGAAAAGGTCAAATCCATTGGGCATCAACTTACCCTGCCCAGGGATTATCGGGGCTACCGCCAGATAGAAGTGGTGATCCTGGAGTTGTGCGAAATTGTGTGCAGGCGAGTGCGTCTTGGTGGTTTTGTGGGTCGGACAATTAACCTGACCCTAAAAGGTGCTGATTTTTTATGGGTATCCCGTTCACAGAGCGTGGGCCTACCGACTGCTTCTACCAATGATATCTATAGGGTGGCGGCAGCATTGTTGCATCGACATTGGCCGGCATGGAAGCCGGTGCGGATGGTGGGGGTATCTCTGGCTGGGCTGGTTAAAATGACTTCCGAGCAGCTGGATCTGTTTGGGGAGGTGGAGAAGGCCCGTCTCCTACATGCTGTCTGTGATCAGATTAAAGACCGTTTTGGTGAACAAAGTATTTTACGGGCGGTGTCTCTTACCCCTGATGGTGTGTACCGCAATAAAAGCAGGGGCGGTAACTGTGGCTAACATCCATGATTACTATCGAAAAAATTTTCTGTATGAAGGTCACCGGATGATGTTGCCGGAACTGAAGGATAGGGTTGCCTGTACCTGTCCCCAGTGCAAATTTTATATCCTGGTTGTGGGGAAAAATGAGGTCAAAAGGGGTTGTGCCGCACTCATGCCGCAATATGTTTGTTTTGTTAAGCGGGTACCGGAAAAGCTGCATGTGGCAGACATATTAAAAATGGTGGGCAAAGGTGGACTGGAACGGGTCCTGGCTGGTCCTGGCCATCATCACCAGTCCTGTAGCCGTTTTCACCCAAAAGGGAATGTTGACCCTGACTAAGGGGACATTTTGTCGTGCAAATGCATAATTTAGGAAAGAAATAGCTTATATTTTGTATCTGAAGGGGGTTATGTATATTGGCCATTATTGTGATAGATCCGGGCCATGGTGGTTCAGATCCCGGGGCAGTAGGATATGGTCTCAGGGAAAAGGATCTAACCTTGGATATCGCCGCTAAAACATGTGATGCGCTTCGTTCTTATGTAGCTGATGTTTACATGACAAGAGATACTGATGTGGATATGGAACCAGCCCAGCGGGCTGCCTTAGCCAACAGGTTGGGCGCCGCTTACTGTCTTTCAATTCATATTAATGCCGGGGGTGGGACTGGTTTTGAAAGCTTTGTCCACGTTAACGCCGGCGATCGGTCCCTGGCGTTAGGGGATATTATCCATAGACGGGTGAGCAGTTTTTACAATTCATCGGGATTCATGGACAGGGGCAGGAAAAATGCCAATTTTGCCATACTGCGCTTGACCCAGATGCCGGCGCTTCTCCTGGAGAACCTGTTTGTTGATACGGCAAGGGACGCCATCAAATTAGCTGTTCCTGCCTTCAGGCAACAGATAGCTAACGCTATTGCCGCCGGCCTAGTGCAGGCCCTGGGATTAAAGCTTGTTTCCCCTGCAGACCAGATGGGAGGAATCAGCAAAATGAAGATTGATGGCTTGATTGTTTCGGATCATGATTCCACTGAGAATATTACGTGGGGAACATTTGCGGCTGTCATCAACCGCAGTATTGGTAGGAGCTCCCTGGGGGATCAGTGGAATCCCGCCGGGGAAGTGGCCAAATTAAAATCCGCAGGGCTGATTTTTTCTGATCATGATGAAAAAGGAGAGGTGTCCTGGGGGGAATTTGCCACAGTTTTGAACAGGCTACGTGGCAGGAGCCCCTGGGATCCGGTGGCGGAAATTCAGAAGTTAAAGTCCGATGGTTTACTTGACTCTGTCCATGAACCGGTTGAAGTAGTTAACTGGGCTTCTTTTGCCGGGGTATTCAATGCCATAAGAGCCAACTGAATGTGTTCTTTGCCTTTAGAATGGAACAATTTTGAGCTTGCCGCAGGCAGCGAGCCTGTCATCCTTAATAACCAGTGCCCCCCCGACACCATTGATCCTTGTGGCAAACTCGGCAGCCTTTTGCACATCATCTTTTGTCTGGATCAGGTTTCCTGCAGCTGTTGCTACCGCATCGGCCAGCATGGCCGACGGGGCCAGGATTACAACAGCGTCTGCCTTACCCAGACTCAGGGAATGTCCCACTGTGCCGGAAGAGGTACAAATTCCTAGAGGGGTGTCCTCGGGCCTAATCAAAAGCGCGAGGCGGTTTGATAGGGGGGAGCAGCCGGCAAAAACACCGATCCGGCGTGGTCTGGCACTGCGCATATAGATGTCACCGCCGTTTTCCACAATCACATCCCGGGAGCGCCTGGCCAGAGATGAACCAACATAGTGAGCAAAGGCACCTGCTACTGCCGCCATTGGCCCTACCCCCGCAGCACGAGCTGCCTCCGCCATATCAATAGCTATTTGCGGTGCGCCTGGTTTTAGGCTGCAAGGGGTAAGAGAATGTAGAAAAACGTGATCCTCCTCGATGTATTTTTCGAGGAGTTCACGCTGTTTAAGGACTGTTTTTCGGACAAATTCAACTATTTTAGACGAAAACCGATCCCTACGGATACCGATGTCCAGGTCTGTCTGTTTTATAGCCACCTGGAAATGGTAAAGATCCCCCTGCCGAAATTTTTCCCGGTATGATCTTTCTTTGTATTTCAACCTAGAACCTTACCTCCATAGCCTTTACGGGGCATACCTTCAAACATATTTGACATACTATGCAGTTATCGCTGTTAAATTTTACCTCCATGGATGGCCTTTCTATATAGAGAGCGCCGCTGGGACATATATCGGTACAGGCACCACAGCTTGTACATTTTTCCTCATTCCGGAACACTTCTTCCGCCAGGGGTTGCACCTTAACCCCCTGTTCCTTTAGATATTTTAAGCCCGGATCACAATTGTCACCCGTGAGTTCCAGAACCATGACCCCTTCTTTGTTCTGATCAACATTGGCCTTAAGAATATTTATAATTAAATCATAGTCCTTAACAAGCCGGTAGATTATCGGCCTGTCGGCTATATCTTTCCCAAAACGGAGGATAATTTTTTTGCGTGGCAAATTTTTCACTCCTTTTAATATTGTTTAGCTGAAGCCTCACTAGCCAAACATGTGCAGGGGGCCGTTCTCATAGTATAGCTAATCAATTTTCAGTGTTTTTGCTAAAATGTTATTTTTATAGGAAGGGAGCTGTTTTACGGGTTCCGTTAAGAGGAAATCACCCTGCTGAATCCAACTTTTCAGGATGCCGGCTATCTGCCTGGCCTTGGGGTAGCTGGATAGGGGGGCTGTAGGTATTTCCTTACCATTTACAGTGATTTTGCCGGATTTTAGGGCGGCATAACTGACAAAACCAAGGTTACCGGGGATACGCTGGCTGAAGGCTGTGCTGTAGTCTACTACCGGAGCGTAAAGGTCCTTGTCCGCAACTGCCACACAGCGCATCACTTCTTCATTTAATATCGGAATGGGTATCCCCAGACCTACAGTCAGGGAAGCGCCATAACCGAGCATACTGGTTCCAACCAGCCAGTTGGCGTCCATCTGTTTGAGGTCACCGACGACGGAAAGGGTAGCCCCCGCCGGACCATAGTCTTTACCGGCAGCGTCTTTTTGGAGCTCCGGAAAGTTCTGTGTACCGTTCCAGGCTACATAACCGATTCCGCCGCCTAGAAAAATTTTCGTGCCTATACCAATGGTCATGAAATAGGGATCATTTAGCAGCGGGCTCAGTTGTCCGGCACTACTGTAATGAGCGTTGCCTAGATTCGGCTTGAGCATCCCCAGGTAGGTGTATATAGTTCTGTTGCTCAGGTTAACCGCACAGTTGTAATTTTGATAGGCGTTTCGTGGGTTAAAAAGGGTGGCTTCGTTAATATCATCCAGGGTAATGTTGGTCTCAATTTCCTGCCTGGGGTAACAGTCTGTACCGTAGGATGTTGCCTTTAAGTGAAGCGGCTTGCCTGCTACCAGATCTTGTATCACATGGCCGCCACCATAGAGAAATTCACCCGGATAATTATTGTTGCAGGGGTCGTCCTCGGGAAGCTCCGTGGCGCCGAGATAGGCGTCTACAGAGGCAATTCCGGAATAGGCCTGGACACCGTTGAGCCAAACCTTTTGCATTCTAATCCGTGGCTTTGCATGGCCAAAGTTTAAAAATACTCCGGAAGAGCACATGGCGCCAAAGGTACCGGTGGTTACCACATCCACGCTCTTAGTTGCCTCGGAAATGCCTTTTTCATCCACCAAGGAAATTATTTCTTCGGCAGTAAGCACCACTGCCCGGCCAGATTTAATTTTTTCATTAATCTCGGCATAGGTTTTCTCAATTGCCATTTAAGAGTATCCCTCCCGTATAGTGCCTTTAGCTGATAATAATTTAAGGCCCCTTCCAACAAGAAGAGGCCGGTTGTTAATCACCGTGTTTCCCCTTATCTGCCAGAAAAACTTCTGCAGGAATTAGCACCTTATTGGTTGGTCTACTACCTCCCAACGGTTGCCGGGCTTCATTGGGCCAGTCCCTCCACCGCTCCGGATAAGAGCACTATTGATTTTGCTGTACCTTAGTGTATCAATACTGGTTTTCTATGTCAACAGTTAACTTATTGCTAAAACAAGAATTTCTCTGGTGGTGATGGTTATAGGTCAATATTTATTGGCAGGTTTACACTGGGGGAAAGGCACCAATAGGATTTAGAAAAGTGATGATAGGGTACATTTAGGAGTTTTAAGGCATAGCATTTATGAGGCGCTTAATATAACAGCGACAATCTTTAGCGCTTATTGAGCAGGTTGTGCTATCACTTAGCGAGGCAGAAAACTAGAAGAAGAAATCAAAATAATATTTGGGCCGGCTAAATATCATCTGCAAATGCCGGCTGGTCTTTTTGTTATTCCTGATGTTACATAACTAAAAATTTAAAGGCGTCTTTTCTGCATAAACAGCTTTTATTTCATTTGCTGCCGGGATTGTCGGCCGAATATGAAAGTGGTTGTGCTGGATTTTTATAGAATGTAATGTGCCGCAAAAAGGGCATTTTTTACTTTCACCGTCTTTAAAACGAATTTCACCTATATGCCTACCGCAACAGGTTACTTCGACACTGATAATTCTGTTCTTATTATTGAAATTAACTCTGTAGTCATTGATTTTATCCTTGTTCAAACGGTCCATGACTGCATCACCCTTTCTATGTTGTTATTTATCCAAATATAGCATTAGATCATAATCTAGGCAACCCCCATTTAACACCTTTTGCAGGCAAAAAAAGAGACCCTTAAAAGGTCTCTTTTAACAGGAACAATTCTCATCGTCTTTAATAGGGCAAAATCCTGGGTTAGGGCAGGATATCTTTTCTTCTAGACTGATATTATTTTCACTTCCCGGGAGCGGTGGTGTTGTTGCCGGGTTAGTCTTTTCTTTTTTTGGGGGGTTTGGATCCATGCCAATTCCTCCTCTAAACTATTTATAAAGTATTATAACCCTAGAATATTTAGGATATGCAGTTGGGAATTTTTTATTATTATAACTACCAACCAGCATACCTAAACAAATATATTATGTTAAAATAATCGGCGGGTTATACAAAAATGTTCTAGACCTGGAAATAGGGCTACAGAGTATATTAATGCCTTTATTTATGCTAATCTGTATAAAATCTATAAAATTTTACCAGATTAAATAAAAAGGCTGCCAAATGGTTGGAAGGATGTGTATCAACTTTGTCGAAGGTAATATGTGGTCAAATTACAAATGGCATGAAATTGGTGGAGGATATGAAAAAATACCCGTTGACAATATTTTTTCCCTGTTATAATGAAGAGCGGAACGTAGAAAAAGTAACCTATGATGCTTTAGCTGCTGCCAGGGAGGTTTCTAATGATTATGAAATTATCATTGTAAACGACGGCAGCAAGGACCGTACTGCCCAAATTGCCGATAGACTGGCGGAAAAGCACCCAGAAGTGCGAGTGATACACCATGAGGTGAACAAAGGTTATGGGGCCGCACTGCAATCAGGATTTAAGAATGCTAGTAAAGAGTTGGTGTTTTATACAGATGGTGACGGACAGTTTAAAGTGGGGGAAATAAAGAACCTTCTACCCCATATTGAAAAATATGATATTGTTTCCGGCTACAGGATTAAAAGGCAGGATCCTATACATCGCAGATTAAATGCCTTTATGTGGGGTGCCATGGTCAACATGCTCTTTAAACTAAAGGTTTCAGATGTGGATTCGGCCTTTAAGCTATACAAAAGGGAAATATTTGATAACATTACTCTCACCTCGCAAGGTGCACTTATAGATACGGAGATTCTAGCTAAGGCAAAATCAAAGGGATACACTATAACAGAAGTGGGTGTTAACCACTATCCCCGGATAGCAGGGACCCAGACAGGTGCTAAGTTATCAGTAATTATAAAAGCCTTTATTGAATTATATAAATTAAAAAGGCGATTTAATAAGGTTTAAAATAGGGGCTTTATGGAAGGACACAGGGAGTCCACATGGAAGGCATTCTACAGCTACTAAAATTTACAGCAGTTGGTTTTGTGAACACCTTTATCGATTGGGGGATATATCTCATTGTCCTGAAAACATTCCCAGCCGAAAGTGTATTATTTTATACCACTGCTAAAGGGTTTAGTTATTTTTGCGGCATAGTAAACAGCTTTTTTTTAAACAAGTTTTGGACCTTTAAAGCGAACCTGCATGAAAATCAGGGAAACCGGTTTATCAGGTTTATACTGGTGAATCTTGTCGGTCTGGGTATTAACAGTGTTTCTATTTATGTTTTTCTCAATATGGAGGTCAAACAAACCATAGCCCTGTTTTCTGCTACATTTATAACCTTTTTGTTTAATTTTGTTCTCAACAAATTATGGGTTTTTCGCAAAGACAAGATGGTGGCCAAAACATCCAGGGGGTAAGTGACCATTTCTGAAGATATCAAACGTGTCAGTTATCTTTATTTTTTGAATAAATTACTAATCATTTTTTTGGTATTCATAACCAGAGATGTGCTTGACCCTTTTCTACCTGCGGTAACAGACAACATGCACCCACATGTCCTTCTCGACTCACTGATTCACTGGGATGCGGGATGGTTTTTGAGAATAGCAGGTCAGGGTTATGACTTTGATAGTGCCCCTTTTTTCCCCATGTTTCCTTTCCTGATTAGGGCCTTGACTCTGTTGACACAGAGCAATGTTATTTCTGGTTTCCTGATTTCCAACATCGCCCTATTTGTGGTTTGCGTTTTTCTTTACCGATTAGTGAAGGATGATTACAAAGAGGATATTGCGATGACTACGGTTTTCGTCTTGTTGTTTTTCCCGACGGCAATATTCTTTTCATCAATTTATTCAGAGTCCCTTTTACTGGCCTTTTCACTGGGTGCCTTTTACTATGCTAGAAAGGATAAATTTATTATAGCTGCAGTTTTAGGTGCTCTGGCAACACTAACGAGAAATATTGGTGTTGTTACCTTTTTTGCACTCCTTTATTATTTTTATGAAGCTAACGGTAGAAAATTCGACCTTAAAAAAACGGCTACACTATTGATAATTCCGGCTTCATTATTGATATTTATGGCAATATTATGGAAAGCAACAGGGGACCCCCTGGCTTTTTCCACTTCTTTGAATCGGGAATACTGGGGCTTCCGTCATTTTGCTTATCCAGGTGCGGGACAGTTTACAAATCTGGCTAAATTTTTTACCGGTGGCGTATTTTATTGTCTTTTTGAATCAGGTATGGCTATGCTCTTTCTTTTCCTGGTTATAAGAAGTTTTAAATATATTAAAGACAAGTCAATGCTCATATTCCTGGTACTAGGGTTTTTAATTCCTTTTTCTTCCGTGGTAGGCAGCACTCCTTTGGGTATGCCCAGGTATATTATTGTTCTATTTCCGGGATTTATCACCCTGGCCCATATACTGCATAAGCACAGGCTGACCCAGGTTTTTTCAACCATTACCATTTCAGTTTTTTCGGTGATCACCGTTCTTTTCGTTATTGGTCGTTGGATCAGTTAAGGTGGCAAACCCCAGTGTCCAGATCCAGGAATCCCAATGCGCAGTAAAATAAATCTTTTATTGAGAAGATGCTTTTTTAGCAATAATGCGTAAAGAATGGGCAATATCCCGGGCGTAGTGAATAAATGGCATTGTCAAAATAGCTGATGTTAATAATATGGTTATTATATCCGAACCGGAATTGTTTTTAGTAAACATTACTTCACCTTCCTAAATGGGATATTTATTTTTATTAGTTTGTCTCATGGGGATTTTTAAAAACCAGCGAATATTATCCCGTTTGTCCATATATTGTTCAAACGCGGTAAGAATGCGGGCCGACTATTTACCCCATTAATCCGGATCCCCTATATTTTCTTGACTTTTGCATAAAAAAAAGTTAAAATTCTTGTTGCATACATTGCATATCTATCGGGGCGTAGCTCAGTTTGGCTAGAGCGCTACCTTGGGGTGGTAGAGGCCGCTGGTTCGAGTCCAGTCGCTCCGACCAAAATTGCCCAGGTACTTTACCTGGGCAATATATATTGGGAAAACAGGCAGTGAAAGGACCATCGCAACATCATCACTGTATGGCATGGTTTGTGCATCACTGTGAAAAAATATTAACCACTCGTAAAAAGGTGGTTAATATTTTTTAGCCCTACATAATTTGTGTTTCTTTAGCCAAACTAAAACTGTTTTAAAAATATAAAGAGGTGATAGCCATTGCGTGTTACGGTTGATCAAGAATTGTGTATTAGTTGCGGCGCGTGTATTGATGTGTGTCCCGAGGTCTTTGATTGGAACGATGATGATAAGGCGCATAGCATAGCTGATGAGGTTCCCGAAGAGCTTGAGGATGAGGCTAGAGAGGCACTGGAGAGTTGTCCGACTGAGGCCATTAGTGAGGAATAAATTAACCTGGGTGGTGACGATTTGCCGGAAAAGGAAAAAGAAAAAATAAACATTAATGCGAATCCCTTACCTACGTTGGAAATAGAGGAGTTTAAAAATAGAATGGCTCATCTTCGCGGGGGTGTAGCTTTGGAAAAGAATAGGAACAAGAGCAAATAAAATGTGATTTTGCCTTTAGCCCCTGCTTCCTATTAGGGGTGTTTTCTTATTGCAATTTTATGGCACCTGAAAATTCTTAATAGAAACGACACATCTATTATAGCCGATTCGTATGCTGTAAGAGATCGAATATGGCCGTTTGGTTCAGGTTTTATCAAACTAAAAAGACAGAAATATGGGTTTTTCAATCAAATATTCATAATATGCTGGAAAAACAAAGATTAGGGCTATAAGCCTCAAAAATTTATTGACAAGATTGAATAATATGCTAAAATTTAATTTGGTTGAAAAAGCGTAGGGAAATGCATTGGAGGCTTGTAGGATTAAAATGTATTAATAAGGGAGGCAGATAAATGAAACATTTGGGCCGCCATGTATTGGCTGAGGTTTGTGGTTGCGACTTTAACATTCTCAACGATATTAAAAAGGTAGAGGAGATCATGGTAAATGCTGCGCTGGAAGCCGGCGCTGAGGTCAGGGAATGTGTTTTCCACAAATTCAGTCCTCAAGGGGTAAGCGGTGTGGTTGTTATATCGGAATCGCATCTGGCTATCCATACCTGGCCGGAACTTGGTTATGCGGCAGTAGACGTTTTTACCTGTGGTGATAGGGTTAATCCCTGGGACGCATGCAATTATCTTAACAATCGTTTCAGTGCTAAACATATGACAGCTAAGGAATTGAAGCGCGGTGTTACCCCACAGGCAACTCTAAAGGAAGCCGTAAATATTTAGGGGGGATATTTATTAGTACCGAGCGAATAACGGGTTAATGAGCCTTGCAACATGACTAGTTGCAGGGTTCATTAATTTTTAGGGCGGTTATCTGTTACTGAACAGAAGGATTTAAAGGGATTATACCGAATATAATCGCTATGATTTGTTATGTTTTTTTGCTGTGGAGGGGTGCTTTTTATGCTGGGGGAAATTATAAAACCTATAGAAAAAGAATTGCATATCGTGAATAACATTGTAGAAAAGGAGATGTATATAAAATCTACCCATATTGGCAGGTACGCCCATTTGGAATTAACATATAGTGAACGAGTAATCAGGCCGGCCCTGGTAATACTATCAGCACGCATTTATGGTTATACCGGTAAAAAGGCTTTGTACCTGGCCAGCATTTTTCAGTTTACACATCTGGCTTCTATAGTGCATAAATTTATACCGGAAAAAGACACAGACTACATCCGGGGGGATTCCGACCCCAGGGATGGTTCACAATTTCCCATTCTTGTAGGCGACTATCTCTACGGAAAAGGTTTTTCCTCCCTTTATAATGCAGACATGATCAGTTTTATGGGCCCTATAGCTGAAATTGTTTGTAGGATCCATGAAGGGGGTATTTTAAGGAATAAAATAAAAGGGAATAATTTTGCTTCAGAGGCCTATCTCGAGGTTGTACGCAAGGAAACGGCGGAACTTTTTGCCGGTTGTTCCGCAATGGGTGCACGTCTTGCCGGTGTTTCAGCAGATCAACAGGAAAAAATGAAACATTTGGGGATGAATATCGGTATGGCATATGGTTTAACAGAGCATAACACCGCTGCAAAATTTGCAGTTGCCTATCTTGAAAACGCCTTAGCTGTCTTACTGGGAGTTCCTGACGTAGCAGAAAAATACATATTAGAACAAGTAATTAAGAGTCTTGTTAACCATAACATTTTCAAAAGACGTATGGTAATTTAGGGGGTATGGCTTTATTTTTATATTGGAAACGGGCTTTTTTAGCCCGCTATTTGTTGTTACATGCATAGGAAGAGAATTTAGAATCCCAGCAACTTAAATGTTTCATCATCTACAATATTGGCGCCTGTTAGGCCTCTGTCCCGGCGGAATTCATTTACAGCTTTTTCCGTACCCTGGCCCCAGAATCCGTCTGGCGTCCATTTGAGATAACCCAATCTTTTTAAGGCTCGTTGTATTTCCAGGACATCAGGTCCCCTATTACCAATTCTTAGTGGTGACGGGCTGGCACCTGGGGCACCAAAAGGGGTACCAACTATTACCACAGGGGTACCGTTAGTGACCATGCGGTATATTTCCTCAGCATCGCTGTTAAACATTCTAATACAGCCGAGGCTGGCAAAACTACCAATGCTATGCGGGTTATTAGTGCCGTGAATCCCGTATTGGCCGTAAGGTATATTTAGTCCCATAAAGCGGGTACCCATGACAGACGGCGGGTTACTGCTCATGGAAATAATTTTCCAGTTACCTACTGGTGTGGGGGTTTGATATTTTCCCATGGCCACGGGGTATTTTTTATAGAATTCCCCTTTATTGAAGAGTGTCAGGGTAAGGTTATCCATATCAATAATTATGCTCAGGTTCTCAGGTACTATCCTGGTAGCCTCTACCGGGGGAGCAGATGATACTGTGCAAAGCAATGCACATAGAATAATCGTAATAATTACTGGATACCTTTTCAAATTTATTTCCTCCCGAATAATTTGCTATCTATATTCTTTCTTAAGCAGCCCAATTTATGCTTTAAAATAAAAGGGCACATTATGGACATAAAAAGACCTGCCAATTTGTATGACAGGTCCAGGTCAATCCCCATGTTTATTTAAGAACCAACCACATTATTAGGACTCCGGCAGTAGTTATATTTCCCGTACATATTCCACAGCGTTTCTAAAAATATCTCGACAGCATTGTGATACATTGCTGTCCAACCTGCGCCAGTTGGGGTGCTGGGTTTGGTTCACACAGCGTTCAGGGTGGGGCATCAGGCCCATGATGCGGCCTGTACTGTCGCATATCCCTGCTATAGCGTTAATTGAACCGTTGGGGTTGGAAGGATATGATAACGTGGGGTGGCCATCATCCCCGGCATAACGGAACACAACCTGCCCCTTGTTCTCAATATCCTGTAAAATAACGGGCGAGGTGTAGAATTTGCCTCCGCTGTTAGCAACCTGGGCGCTCATAACCCTTCCCGCCATGCCACGTGTGAAAATACAGTGACTGCTTTCAATCAAAAGGTTTACCCAGCGGCATTCAAAATGGCCGCTACTATTGTCCATCAGGGTTGTCTTGATTTCACCAAGCTGGCGATAGGGTAGCAGACCGGTCCGCACCAACACCTGAAAACCATTACAGATGCCGATAATCAGCTTACCGCTGTTAACAAATTCTGTTAGCTGTTCCTTTAAAAAATAGGTTAGCTCCACAGCCAGAATTTTGCCCGAATGGATATCATCACCGTAGGAGAATCCACCGGGTAAAGCCAGAATCTGATAACGGGGGAGCCTTTCTTCGCCTCGCCTGAGCTGGTTAATATGCACCATGGTGCATTTAGCCCCGGCGTTTTCAAAGGCATGGAAGGTTTCCTCATCACAGTTTATGCCATCAGCCCTTAAAATACAAACCTCTGGTCTTTTCATCAACGGAAAACCTCCTTCATTGGCTGCTGCCAGGCTGTTTTTAACGCATTTAGTGTTAGGGTGAATAATTCTCTCCCAGAGTGTTTTACTGTTATTTTTTTATCTGTTGAGGTTACACCGATTATCCTACATGGGATATTGTCAAAAATTGCTGCTGGTTCCAACCCGGTAGGTAATTCTGCCAGGAAACAGCCCGCTGTTTCATTGAACAGAAAATTTACCGGGTTTTCATCATCCTGGATGTTGATAACAGCGCCCACGTCACCGCCAAAACACATTTCCGCCAGCGCGGCGGCCAGACCACCTTCGCTAAGATCGTGACAAGCCTCCAGTTGACCTAAACTGATGGCGCGATAGAGCGTTTGTAAAACGCATGTTAAATTGTCTAGATTGATCCTGGGCAGGTTGCTGCCCAGGGTACCATGGATTTGGTTATAGGTTGAGCCGGCCATTTCTTTCGTGTCCCGGTAACCCAGAAGGACAATATGGTTCCCCGCCTTTTTAAAATCTGCGGAAACAGTCCTGGCAACGTCAGGAATGCGGCCGAATGCCGAAACACAAAGGACAGGCGGGATTTTAATTACCGTGCCGTCCTGGCTCCTATAGGTGCTGGAAAGACTATCCTTACCAGATATGAAAGGCATACCGGTTGCTTGCACAAAATCAACACAAGCATCAACGGCCATGTCCAGGGCACCTAGCTGTTCTTCATCGGGGAAGGGCCAGATGAAGTTATCAATTAAGACCATTTCATTGGGGTTAGCACCGCAGGCAACAGCATTGGAAACCGCCTCCGTTGCGGCCCAGATACTGCCATAATAGGGGTCAATTCGATTTAGAATAGGGTTAAGACCATGGGAAATTACCAGTCCGTAGGGCTTGCCTAATATCGGTGTTAAAATAGCGGCGTCATTTGGCCCGTCCAGGTGCACACCGGAAAACGGCGGTAGGGCGTTGGTCCCCTGGACCCCGTGGTCATACATTTTGACAATGGGTTCTTTGGAGCATATATCGAGATCCCTCATCACTTTTTTATACAGGTCGGGCCAATCTGCGGGTTCACTGGTTTTAAAACTGGACAACTGGGGATTCTTCCAGGCGGCCTTTAGCACCCGTTGAGGTAAACCGTCATGAAGAAAACCCATATCCAGATGCATTATCTGCTGCTCCCCATAGGTGGCAGTAAAATGGCCGTCGTCCGTAAATTCGCCCAGGATAGTGGCCTCCACGTTATAATTGCGGCAGATTTCCAGCAGGCGTTCAACATGATCCGGTGCTATGGCCAGGACCATTCTTTCCTGGCTTTCGGAGAGCAGTATTTCCCAGGGTGAAAGCCCCGGGTATTTTAGGGGTACCAGATCAAGTGCTATGTGCACCCCTGTTTCCGCACCCATTTCACCCACCGCTGAGGCAAATCCACCGGCACCGCAATCAGTTATAGCCCGGATCAAACTTTCATTCCCGGCAGCTAAGATAGCATCAAACATGCGTTTTTCTTCAATTGGGTGGCCAATCTGGACAGCACTGGCGTTAACATCTATGGTACGGTCGGTCATCTCGCCACTGGAGAAGGTAGCACCATGGATACCATCCCGGCCTGTTCTCCCACCCATAGCTACTACCCTGTCGCCTTTTTTCGGCTGGCCTTTTTGGCAGCCGGCGGCGGGTAGAATACCATAGGCACCGGCAATGACAGTGGGCTTGGCCCGATAATCCCGGTGAAAATGTAAAGATCCGTTGTTTGTGGGTACCCCCATGCGGTTGCCGTAATCTCTAATCCCGGCAATAACACGCCGCAAGAGATAGTGGGGCTGTAGGCATCCGGGTGGTATTTCATCAGCCGGCAAACCAGGGGGCGCGAGACAAAACATATTTGTGGAAGCAATTACCTTCGCCCCCAGCCCGGTGCCCGCAATATCACGGAAAACACCACCGCTGCCTGTCATGGCCCCGCCATATGGTTCAATTGCAGATGGGGAGTTATGGGTTTCAACCTTGCCGCAAACAGCCATACCATCATAAAAATCCATCACACCGGAGTTATCAACGAAAGCCGACAGCACCAGCGGGTGTTTACTTTCCTTTGTGGCCTCACTTAGCCTCTGCAGTAGGGGCTTTTTTTCTTCCCCATCAACAATCAGCTTGGCCCTAAAGGTTTTGTGCCCACAGTGTTCCGACCAGGTTTGGGCAATGATTTCAATTTCACAATCGGTGGGATCCCTGTCAAGGGATCTAAAGTAGCTTTGAATGACCTTCATTTCTTCTAGGTTTAAGAAGAGCTTGTCCTTGCTTAAATCAATAAGTTGTTGATCATTCATGTTGCCAATGGGTATAGTTTCCGTATGACCGGAGTTGCCCTGTATAATAAGTGTTTTGGGACTTTCTTTGACTACATACTGAACAGTAGCATTAACCAGCAAGCCGCTAACAATATGTTCTATATCAGCTTCTGTCACCTTTTCCCCGTAGAAGCCATATTCCCAGGCTGAGTCGGCGGCGATTAAATCATCTATACCCAGATCTGAGGCCGACTTCATGAGAGAAGCAGCTTCCGGGTTCATCACCCCTGGTTTGTAAGCAACCTCGACGGTGAAGTCAGCATCATCAATGATCTTGCTATTCACCCGGAAGGACTGAAATATATCTTCGGCCAGTAGTTTATTGGCCAGGAAAAAAGCAGTATTTTCACTAATGCCTTCAAAGCGAAAAACCTTGGCCGTTCTTACTTTTTCCACACTGTTAATACCCAAAGCTTGATGGATATCAAAGAGAACCTCGTCTCCCTTGCTGTCCGGGATGCTGTCCCGGACCATTACCCGTACTTCCTGGATCATGTTTTGCCTCCTTTCCAATGGTAGCGGCAGGGTATTCACCTTTCATTAGAGAAATTAGACTTTGGTGGTGAGATTTATATTTCCTGCCCTATGGTGTAAAAGATCAAAGAAACCGCCCCTATTGCGGTTAATATTTGAGTCTTCCACCAGCCATATTCTATTATATATAGCATGGGGTTCTTTGCATAGCAGTGTTTGTTAAAAGAAAATGGCTAAAACGCCAAATTTCTTGAATACTTGCTTTTGCTGGTTTACTGCCATATAATTTAAAAAGTCAATAGGGAAACATAGGTTTTTTGTAATGCTGTATGGGGGAATATATATGGAAAAAAGCCTCAGACAGCTGCCATCTGTTGATGAGGTGCTGAGAAATGCCAGAATAACGGCAATGTTGGAAAACCACCCGCGTATGGTAATCCTTGAGGCTGTAAGGGCTGTATTGGCTAGTGCCAGGAAAGAGGTACTATCGGGTGCCGCTGCCGGGTTTCAGGGCATAAACAAAAAAGAATGCCTGGAATTGGTCGTTGAAAAAACAGCAGCCATGGTAAGGTGTTCGGTACAGACAAACCTGCGCCGGGTAATCAATGCTACCGGTATTATACTTCACACGAACCTTGGGCGCGCCCCTCTTTGTGAAGGCGCCAAAGAGGCTATTAAGATGGCTGCTACCAACTATTCCAATCTGGAACTGGATCTGAAAACAGGGCGCCGGGGATCCAGATATGCTGCTGTGGAGGGTTTGCTTACCTCACTAATAGGGGCAGAGGATGCCCTTGTTGTTAATAACAATGCGGCGGCTGTTTTACTGGCACTGAGTACTCTGGCCAAGGGGCAGGAGATTATTGTTTCCCGGGGGCAATTGGTGGAAATTGGTGGTTCTTTCCGAATACCGGAAGTTATGGCCCAAAGCGGTGCCAAACTGGTTGAGGTAGGCGCCACCAACAAAACCTATCCGGAGGACTACAAAAAGGCTATTTGCAGAGAAACTGCCCTGTTGCTCCATGTGCATACCAGTAATTATCGTATTGTTGGCTTCACCAGAGAAACCACTGTAGAGGAACTGGTTCAAATTGGCAAGGAATACAATTTGCCGGTAATGTCCGATCAGGGTAGTGGCTGTTTGCTTGATCTTAGTGGTTTTAGCCTACCCCAGGAACCAACTGTGCGGGAGGTGCTGAAAGCAGGCCCGGACATAGTTACATTCAGTGGTGACAAACTTTTGGGTGGCCCTCAGGCGGGAATCATTCTTGGCAAGGGCATTTATATAGAAAAGATGAAAAAAAACCCATTAACCAGGGCGGTGCGCATTGATAAGATGACAGTGGCCGCACTTGAGGCTACCCTGAGGGAATACCGGGATGAAGAAAAAGCAATTCAGGAAATCCCAACATTACAAATGCTCACCGCCGGCCAGGAAGTCCTGGCAAAAAGGGCGTACCATTTGAGGTGCCTTTTGGAGGATGTTTTAGATAAAAACACAGTTGCCTTGACAGTCGAAAAAGGGATGTCGGCAGTGGGTGGTGGGGCCATGCCCACAGCGCAGCTGCCCTCCACAGTAGTAACTGTGAACCCGTGTAACAAAAGCATTGTTGAACTACAAGCTGCATTACGAGACGGGGATCCGGCAGTTATAGGCAGAATTCAGGGAGACAGGCTTGTTCTGGATCCCAGGACCATTAGTGATACTGAATTTCAGCTGCTGGCGGTGGCTTTGGCCGGGGCTTTAAAATGATAATTGGAAGTGTATAGCTTGAAACACCTTATTATCGGCACAGCGGGGCATGTGGATCATGGAAAAACCGCATTGGTAAGAGCCATGACCGGGGTTGATACTGATCGCTTGAAGGAAGAAAAGGAGCGTGGTATATCCATTGAGCTTGGTTTTACCTATCTCAATCTTCCTGGTGGTAGCCGGGCCGGTATTGTTGATGTGCCTGGGCACGAACGGTTCATCAAAAATATGCTGGCCGGGGCCGGTGGGTTTGATTTGGTGCTGCTGGTGATCGCAGCAGATGAGGGTGTCATGCCCCAAACCAGGGAGCATATGGATATTATTGAACTTCTTCAGGTCAATAAGGGGATAGTTGTATTGACCAAGTGTGATCTCGTAGATGCTGAATGGTTGGAACTAGTTAGAGAAGATGTAGATGATTTCTTACAAGGTACGATCCTGGCAGATGCCCCTGTGGTACTGGTGTCATCAGTTACTAAAAAGGGAATCCCACAGTTGCTTGAGTTAATCGATCGGGCAGTGGAAGAGGTGCCCCCGAAGGTTGGTCGGGGCCTGCCCAGGTTACCTGTCGACAGGGTTTTTACCATAACAGGTTTCGGCACTGTGGTGACGGGAACACTACTATCCGGTGTGATAAAAATTGGTGAGGTAGTTGAGATCCAACCGGAAGGTTTGTCAGCCAGAGTTCGTACCATTCAGATCCACGGTGAGAAGGTTGAAACTGCTGAGGCCGGCCAGAGGGTAGCGGTTAACCTGGCGGGTCTGGAGGCTGAACAAATTAGCCGGGGTAGTATTGTTGCCGGATCGGGGCTGATCAAACCGGCACAACGTCTGGATGTGCGTTTGTTGCTGCTTAAAAATGCTGTGAAACCCCTAAAAAATAGAGCCCGGGTACGTTTTTATTTGGGTACCAGGGAAACACTGGGGCGGGTTGTGCTGTTGGATAGAGATGAGCTGGAGCCTGGATCCATGGTTTATGCCCAGGTGATACTGGAGGATCTGACAGTACCAGTTAAAGGGGATCGCTTTGTGATTAGATCATACTCACCAGTGCGGACAATTGGCGGCGGTATTATTATCGATCCCGCGCCCAAACGTAAACACAAACGCTTCCGCCAGGATGTGCTGGAAAACCTATCCACAAAGGAGAAAGGCAATCCCCCTGAGATGGTAAAATTATATCTTGACACCAATAGCAACATACACCTGCCGGCGCCGGTGGCAGAAGGTACCGGTTTGCAGGAGGAAGAAGTGATGAAGGCGGCTGCCACACTGGCCGAAGAAAAAGAGCTTAGAATAATTAGCGGTGAAGGTAAACAATACCTGGTCTCAACAACTGTTTACAACCGCTGGTTACAGGATATAAAAACCCTGGTGACTTCCTATCACCAGAAATTTCCCTTACGGGCAGGCTATCCGAAGGAAGAGATCCGTTCAAGAAAATTTCCACAACTGAACGCAAAAACGTTTCAAATGATGCTATTAGAAATGGAAAAGGAAGGTGCTCTTAGGGTGCTGCCAAAGGTCGTGGCGGTGAAAGATTTTGCCATTGGCCCTAATCAGGAGCAAAGAGAGCTAATCCGGCAGATAACCCAGGTCATGGCTGATGCAGCTTTTCTACCACCGTCCTGGACTGAACTCAGTAATAGGATGGGGGTTAATGAAACAGAGGGAGAAGAACTGCTGCAATATTTATTAAGGACAGGGGAAATGGTCAAGGTGGCTGAAGGACTCTATTTTCAGAGGGAGGTTTTGCTGGAGGCAATAAAGAAGGTCACCGCCTACCTTAATGAGCATGGAGAAATAACAGTGGGGGAACTACGGGACTTACTGCAGACCTCACGTAAATATGCTCTTCCGCTGCTGGGGTATTTTGACCAGGAGCGATTAACCAGGCGGGTGGGGGACAAACGCCTTCCTGGAAAAACACTGGATAACCACTAATACATGGATTGACACCAGGACAGCCTCCCAATAATGTGCTGATGCTGTACCGGCATAATACAGCATCATAGGAAGCTTTGCTTGTATCCTAGAGGCCATGTTTTAGGAACAGTTCAGCAAATAACAGCAATTGCCAACAGGAAAAATTCTGTTTTATTCCTGTATACATATTTTAAAAAAACAGGCATACCTTCTAAAATAGCAGATGTACACCATTAGCTAAAACAGGGTTGGGGTAACCCTTAGAAGGGCAGGAATGGCAATTGGCTCTTATGCTACGCGCGTTTAGGTTAAGGAAAAGCAGGGTTTTGGTTGTTGCGCTGCTTCTGATAATTTTGCTAGTCTATTATAAATCTGTTTACAAGAGGTATGAGGAGCATTATATTTCAACACTGTCCTGGGTTATGGCTGATAAATTAATTGTCATAGATCCCGGCCATGGGGGTGTGGATCCGGGTGCCCTGGGAAGCAAAGGTGTGGTAGAAAAAGATCTGACGTTGGATGTTTCCATGAAACTGGCCGACATTATGCGCCAATCAGGCGCTCAGGTACTGCTGACCAGGGAGAATGATCAGGATCTTAGCGATCCTGGGCTGAGCAATCTTCATGGAGCTAAGATGCAGGACCTGGCCAGGCGGGTAGAGCTGGCCAATCAAAATAATGCGGACATTTTTTTGAGTATACATGTGAACAGTTTCCCCGACAAACGTGAATGTGGCCCACAGACATTTTCCCAGCCCGGATCCGAAGAAAGTGAGAAACTGGCCATAGCCATTCAAAAGGAATTAAATAGCTTTTTGCAAAATCCCGGTCGTCATGCCAAGCAGGTTGATTATTTCACCTGTCGGACAACTAAAATGCCCAGTGTTATAGTCGAGATCGGTTTTATTTCTAACCCCGGTGAGGAAAAACTGATGTTGGATCCTGTTTATCAACATAAAATAGCCTGGTCCATATATGCCGGCACAGCCCGGTTTTTAGCAGATGTTAGCCCGGCAACAAAGCAGGTCGGGCCTGGTTTTGGCGAGAAAAATTAGTGGGATCGTTTTAATATTGCGCTCAAAAAAGGAGGCCGTTGAAAATGAGAAAGCCTGTTCTCCTTTTAGATGTGAATACAAATAGCGCTTCCGGCAAAAATAGAGATATCAATATGATAAGGGGGCGCTCTTATGTTCACGTTTCGTACCATTGCCAAAATCAGTGCGGCTGCGCTCGCGTTTATTGCCCTTTCAAAGATTGGCAGGCATCTAAAGGGTGAATCCATGACTGAGTCTACCGATAAAACCACCTGTAGATTGAAAGGCATTATCCGGAGACGAAGGCCTGTGGAGGTAGATGTAACCGGTGATGTAATTTAAAAGGATTAACAAACAAAAAGGCCACTGTAGGGTGGTCTTTTTTATCGTATAATAGCTTAGAATGGTAGTGAGGGGTGTAGAACATGTCCATTATCGGGATAGTCATAGCAATCTTGTTTTTTATAGCAGGTTTGATTGGTACTGTACTGCCGTTATTGCCGGGTGCACCCTTAATCTGGTTGGGCATGTTGCTGTATGGCCTAATAGGAGGTTTTGATAATCTTCCCTTGATTTTTTTTCTCGGGCAGGGCCTGGTGGTGATGCTGGTATTTATTGTTGACTATCTGGCCGGGGCCTGGGGGGTTCACCGTTACGGAGGTTCCAGGGAGGCCATTTGGGGTAGTGTTATCGGCGCCCTGCTGGGGTTGGTTATACTGGGTCCTTTTGGTCTAATATTCGGGCCTTTTCTAGGAGCTGTGGCTGGGGAACTATATTTGAACAACACCCTGGATAAGGCCTTTAAGGTTGGTGTCGGCACACTGGTTGGTTTTTTTGGTGGACTTGTAATTAAGCTGGCAATAGAAGTAGTTATGATTGTGTGGTTCTTTATGGCAGTATTTTAATTAGTTCTGTCGGGGTCAATAAATAACCAGACTGAACCAGGCCAGGCCAGGTTCAATCTGGTTTTAAAACAGGATATTATTTTGCTTTTAGCTGATCATACCCAATTCAGCAGCTAGTGTTTTGAAGGCCGGCAGTGAATTAAGGATAATTTTTTTGTCAATACAGTAAGCGATGCGGAAATACCCCGGTGCTCCAAAGCCACTGCCGGGTACAAGGAGGATGTTGTGTTTTTGGGCCGCCATGACAAATTCAACATCGTCCGTCAGGGGGGACTGAGGGAAAAGATAAAAGGCACCCTGGGGTTTAACCATTTTAAAACCAAAAGCAGTCAGGTGATCATACAGAATGTCCCTTTTTTCCTGATATCCGGCTATATCCACGCTTTCATGCTGCAGGTCGGTTACAAGGCGTTGCATTAGTGCCGGTGCGTTGACAAAACCAAGGGTACGGTTGCAGAAAATCAGCGCCTCCATCAGCAATCCACCATTTTCTATCAGCGGTGATATTGCTGCATAACCGATACGTTCACCAGGCAGTGCCAGGTCCTTACTATGTGAGGTAACGACTATGCTGTTTTTGATGCAGTTAAAAATACTGGGAAGAGATAGACCGTCATAGATGATCTTGGCATAGGGTTCGTCAGATATAACAAATATTTGGTTGGCAAATTTGTTTTCCATATCAGCGACCAAGCGGCCTAGTTCTTTAAGTGATTCCTCGTTATAAATTACCCCAGTTGGGTTGTTGGGGGTGTTGATGATGATACCCTTAGTGCGAGGGGTTATAGCGCTGTGTATGGCCTCGATGTCCAAGGTAAAATCCTTCTTTGTGGCCGCTACCTTGGTTATGCCAACCTGGTTGTCAATATAGAATTTGTACTCGACAAAGTAGGGTGATAAAATAACCACCTCGTCACCTGGATCAAGTATTGACTTTAAGACTACATTTAGCGCCGCTCCGGCGCCGCAGGTCATAATTATGTTGTTTTCTGTAAAAGGCAGCCCGTCCCGGTTGGCCAGCATTTCTGCAACAGCCCGGCGTGTTTCCTCATAGCCGGCGTTGCTCATATAACGGTGCATTCCGGGGACGGGGTTTAAAGCAATCTCCCTTAAAGCATCTTTGAAAGCTGCCGGTGGTTCCAGTTCGGGGTTACCGAGGGTGAAGTCATAAACCTTTTCACTTCCATAAATTCTTCTTAATCTTTCGCCCTCCTCAAACATTTTACGGATCCAGGAGGCACCTGAAATTGCCTTTTCTATTTTTTTTGATATAGCCATTGGGATCCCCCTTTGATTATGAAACCTCTTTTTCTGGTATCTTATCCTATCCAGGAAATATTTCAAGTAAAAATTGTTATCTGATCATGCCTGGGCAGGTAGTGACATGTCTCGACATTAATACACTCTGGATATAAACCAGGGGGTAAATTATAATGAAAAGGCCGGCGGCTATCATAGCAAAAAAGGAAGTGAAAAATGATAAAATTATCCCATTTGACCCCCGACGGAAAGATCACCATACCACGTTCGATTATGAATTTTTTGGATATCAAGGGTGGGAACGACATTGCCCTAGAAATTCGCGCGGGGATGTTGATCATGAGAAAAACAGGGAATAAAGATGAGATAGCAGCAAAGGATATAACATCTTATACTGGTAATAATCAAGAATTCGCGGTTTTGGTATTGTAGGTTTTTTAAATTCATATTAGATAGGATTAGCCTTAATATGTGTACTGTAAAATCTCTCTACCGGTCCTGGGGCCGGTTTTTTATTTTTTCTAGAAAGGATGGGGGTCATTTATAAGAACAAGGCATAGATCTAGAATAAAACAATAAAGGGATGGTTTATGTGCCAAATATAGGAGCAAATCAAATATGGTCGCTGACAAATCTTAATAACCCAGTTAGGGTGGCCTGGAGAAAAACCAATGGCAGTCAAGCCCAACTGGTTGCGGCAGCAGGTAACGTGGTTTATCTATTTGTGCCTGCAGCAGCTGAATATACACTCGCAAGTACAGCCGATGTGGGCACTCAGGTGTTAAGTCTGGCGGTGGGGCTACAATCACAGTTTATAGTCGTAGGTGCTGCTGATAGGCTGATTGTTTTCGGTATACAGGAAGGGGGAATGCTGGCCAGGGTATTGGAAACAGAGCCTGAACTAGGTGCGTTTTTTGTTGATCTGGCAATTGCCGACATTGATGGTGATGGTCGGGAGGAGGTTATTGCTGCGTCCGAAGGGAAAGAGGCGCTTTATATATACAGGCAACCACAGGCGGCAACACTTGAGTTGCTGGCTATCAGGATATTGCCGGGGCCATCCCAAAAGGTGGCCGTTCTGGATCGAGGGTCAGGAAATTTGCCATTAATTATGGCCGCCTATAAAAATAATAGCACCTCTGGTTTACTGACCCTATTATTTACCGAAAGGGGGTTTGTCGAGGGGCCGGCAGAGCCGAATTTGCCGGCATCTGTGATGTCTCTTACAACCGGCAGACTAAGGGGGCCAAATGCTGAGGAGGGTGCCTGGGGTGGAGGGGATGGTGCACTGCATCTAGTTGCGGTAAATGATCATTTAAATAACATTCTAGCCTCCAATAACTTGGGCAGCTTTGTGCCTGCATTAACCACTGGGAAGATTGGTGGGGAAAGCAGGGAAACCCTCGTTGCCGGGAGCCCCGGCGGTTTTCTTTTTGGTTTTAAAGCCCCGGTCGTAAGGGCTGCACCGGACTGGGCCGTGGGTGTAGGAAGGCCAATATCCAGTTTAGATTTAGGTAGTGCCGGGCTTCTAGGAATAGGTACATCTGATGGTTCGGCTCAGGTATGGCAACTAACAACCACAGGTGACCCTAACTCCATACATGTAGTCAGTCCAGGTGAGACACTGTACACCCTGGCCTTGCGCTATCAGACTACTGTGGGCGCCATCGCCAGGTTAAACAAACTTACGGATACGGACCTAATTTATCCGGGTCAAATATTAACCATCCCCTAACCTTTAGCTATAACTTAGAGTAAAATTATCGTAGGCAAAATGAAAAAAATATGGGAAGAATTTAAAAAAACTCTTCCCATAATCACGTCTTTCCTGTAGTTTGTTAGTTGAAAAGACCAT
The DNA here is from genome assembly GCA_012518875.1 of Peptococcaceae bacterium. Lineage (GTDB taxonomy): Bacteria > Bacillota > Desulfotomaculia > Desulfotomaculales > Pelotomaculaceae > Syntrophopropionicum. The sequence goes on along the minus strand of JAAYRI010000075.1, from coordinate 18 downwards.
CAAACGAGGTGACGTGAT
>JAAYRI010000074.1 GCA_012518875.1 Peptococcaceae bacterium | reverse complement strand
TATGGTGAAATTGAGGTCAGTATCAGTGGCGATGTAGCTGATGACCATGATGTTGTAGTAGCTAATTATGCCGATTTTGGTGTTGACGTGTCTATTGAATCAGTTAAGGATATCAAGGCCGGCAAATTCAATCAGGAATTAAAGACCATCACTATTGAAGAGAATGTGCCTGGTACTCTAGTTAAAAATCGCGATATCACCTTGATATTCCCGGATTGGGTTAAAATTACCAATGCCAAGGTGAGAAGCGGTGGCTCCTATGCTACATTGGATACCTTTGATGGTACAGACAATGAGATCGATCTCACCATCATTAAATCTACTAGCGGTACCACCACCAAAGCTAAAATAAAATTAGATCTGGAGATTTCCGTTGAGGGTAACAGATCCGGCGATATAGAGATGACCGTTGAAGGAAAGAGAGCCGGCATGGCGGAAGATGTTGATTTAGTGGTAGGCAATGCTGTGGCCTTAGTCACTGCTGAAGCCGATGCCAATAAAGATGTCAAAATCGGTGTCCAGGCTCAGGAAATCGGTGATATTACCATTAGCGAACTGGTCAAAGAAGCAATCAGCGATAAGCCAAACGGCAAAATTGATGGCAATGTTGTCCTAACCCTACCTGAAGGTGTCTCCTTCTCTGCCAAGCCCAAGGTGGAGGTAACCGAAGGCAACTTGGACATTAAGTCAGACAATGTAGGCCTGTCTAAAGATGACAGTGTACTGACTATACCCATCAAGTCGGATAGTTCCAAGGCTTCCACGATCACTGTCTCCAACGTGAAGCTGACTGTAGACCGCACTGTGCCTACAGGGGACCTGATCCTTAAAGTTGGCGGCGGTGCGATCATTGAAAACCAGAAGGCTAACAAAGAAGGATGGCTTGATGGTAGAGGAGTTAGCGGGAGTTCAGACACCGTAGACGAAGGTGAATTCGATACTGGCACAGCTGTTAAGGTCAAGATAGCCAATATTGTTACCCCGGCACCAGGTGAAGTAAGCGGTACTTCCGTATTCACCATTGGTTCTACTACCTACACTGTGAACGGCGTTGAAAAGTCCATGGATGTTGCTCCTTACATCAAAGGCGACCGCACCTACATCCCGGTCAGGTTTGTAGCTCAGGCTGCCGGCGTTGCTGACAACAACATCATCTGGAACGAAGCTGACCAGAGTGTCATCCTGATTAAAGGCGACCGTGTGGTCAAGATGGTTATCGGCAGCAACCAACTGATGATTAATGGTATAGCCGTATCCATGGATACAGTTCCTGAAATCGTAGACCCGGGCCGCACCATGCTGCCCCTGCGTGCAGTAACTCAGGCTCTCGGTTGTGTAGTAGATTGGGATCCTGAAACCCAAGCTGCATCTGTTACACTATAATTAGTTAACATCCAAAGACCGGGTTCCACTGGAGCCCGGTCTTTGCTTTAAAAAACGCTTGTGTTGACCCAAAGGATCTTGACTGATTTGCTGCAGGAAACTATACTTTTCTCAGTAGACAGTTAACTGGTTTAACAAATATGGCCATAGTAGGGGTGGTTTCTGATGAGGAGAATAATTTTGCCTTTAATAACAGCGGTATTGTTATGTCTGATGGTTTTGCCGGCCGGGGCTCGGGAGCCGGTGACACCTGAGCTCAGCCTAAACGATGCCATTGCCAGGGCCTTCAATTTTAATAACGCAGTCAAAAAGGCGGCCAAACAGGTAGACCTGGCGGAATTAGAACGGGATCAAAGGGAAAAGGATCTTGGTTACATAACCGGAGGGGCCACCGGAGAACCCATGGGGGAAAGTGCCTATGCCGGCCTCCTATCGGCCAACCTGACCTGGCGTATGTCCGGACGTAATTTAACAGCAGCCCAGGACGCCCTCACTCTTAGCGTCTGTGACCGGTACTGGGCTGTCCAACTGGCAGAGAGCAATCTACAGGTAGCGCAGCTATCTCTGCGGCAGGCCAATATGGACTTGAACAAAGCCCGGGCTTACCATGCGGTGGGGATGACTGCCGCAGATGTCCTCCTGGCTGCCGAGACACAGCAGGCGGCGGCCAAATACGCCCTGGAAAAGGCACAAAACGATGTGGCCACCGCCTACACGGCCTTCAACCAGCTAGTGGGTCTTTGGGCTGAAGATAGGCCGGTGCTTACGGATGGACTGACTTTCACACCCCTGGATGATATCAACCTGGACGTTTTGGTGGCCCGGGTACTGGACGACAGTCCCATGGTATGGCAAGCGGAACAGAGGGTGGAATTGCAGAAACACCTCAAAGATCTGATGTTTTATACCGGCTCTTATCAACCTTATGAAGCCCGGGTGATTGAGATGACCCAGGTAGAACTGGATGCCCTTAGCGCCAGGGAGGCAACGGAGATTTTAACCCGCAACATGTATTATGGGGTGCGTTCCCTAGAGGTTAGCTACCCGGCTGCCGTACAGGCGGTAAAATTGGCCGAAGAGAACCTGCGTGTTGGTCAGGCCAAGTACCAGGTGGGCATGGCCACCCAGACTGATGTGGTTGCCCTGGAGGCTGCTCTAGCCCAATCTCAGCAAAGCCTGCTGGAATTGATGAAAAATCATGCCTACTATGTACTGGCGTTGGAAAAACCATGGGCCGTGCAAGGTTAATAATTTATAGTAAAGACTGGATATCAAACAAGAAAAATAGCAGGGCCCTGTTTTTATGAATGGGGCCCTTGCTTGTGGGCAAAAATGGTTTAATGCAAAAAAAGGGATGCTCTGGTTTTGCATGGAATATACCTATTGATTTACATCTGATTTAATAAATGGGGGTTTTAAGGCATGAGGATGAAGGTTAAATATCTGCTTGTTTTTCTGCTCACGATTATCTTGTTGGCTGGGTGCGGCAAGGGAAAAACGATCAACACCTTTTACGAGGATCCGGAGGCCACTAAGGTAGTTACAGATGCTGCTGAGTTTCAAAAAATGTATACTGGTTGGGCGGAACGGCTTACGGATGTTGCCGATGGCACGGACCAGGCCTATCAGGAATGGTCGTCAGGTCTAATCAGCAAGGAGGAATTCGCGGAAAAAACCCGTGATTTTTACAAAGAAACCAAACGGCTAAAAACCGAAAACAGCTATAATATTGTTTTCAGCCTTAGTGAAGGCGATCGGGAATTGGTGGATTATGATTTGGTAACCGCTGCCTACGAAAAGGCGCTAATGCAGATGAAAGATTTTTTGTATTTATTGCCCACACTGGAGGAAGAGTATCTGGTGGATTTTTATGAATATACCAGGGAAACTGTTAATGACCAATTAGATGATGTTAAGAGATATCTAAAAATCTAGTGCTTAATAAAAACAAGGCCCACCTCCCCGATACTTATGTTTGGAGGTGGGCCCGTTGTTTACATTAGTTTTGATTTAAGGAGCTCCCTATTTGACATATTCGATGATCACGGACTTGTTCTGCCCATCCCAGGAAACATTTGCTTCAAAGGCTTCTGCTACCCAGCGGGCAGGTAAGAACACGCGGCTATCACGGATTTGGGGTGTAACATCCATAGTTGAGGGTTGCTTGTTAACTGTAAGTGTGCGGCTGCCTACCATTACCTTAACCGTGGTCTTGTTTTTGGTGAAGGTAGCCTCGTTTTTGGTTCCATCCCAGTGGATATCGTCATCGCTCATTCCAAGTGCGTAGGCCAGGTAGCGCAGGGGTACAAATGTCCGATCGCTGTCAATGAATGGTGCAGTATCCATGAGCCAATCGTTTTGCCCAATAGTATATGAGTTTTTCCCAATCACAAAATAGGCTTGGGCCCGTTGGGCAGGCGGGATATAATTGATGACCTCATATATTCCGTCACTGGCGCCGGCCAATATTTTATCTCCAGGGAGAACAACCAGAGAGTTAAATTCGCAACTATCTATATAGTCAGCGGAGACATCGTAGGATTTCCAGCCCACCAGTGTGTTAACGGCTGTAAAGACATGACCCTCCCTATCCAACGCGTATATGGTGCGGTCGGAACCATAAGCTGGGGAAAAGGCCAGGTCAGCAAGGTATTTGCCGCTCATCATATCAGTCATCCGCTCTTGCCAGTGCTCACCACTATCATAAGAAACACTGACGCTTCTATTGTTGGTTATGGATAGGATAATTTTGTCGTTGCTATATTCGGGAGAAATGTAAAACCTGTTGGATTTTAAAACAGAATTAACTTCATCCCAGGACAGGCCATCTGTGGTGCTTTGTGAAATGAGGCCGGTGCCGTCTTCTCTAGTATAAACATACCCATCAGGGGTACTGGCCAGAAACTCACCGGCACTGGTGAAACCTGTATCCTGCCAGTAATAGTGGGGGCTTGCCGCCCTTTGTAATAACCATTGGTCCCTATGAGCATAAACGGGTTTAACTGCGATCACAGTACCACTGGGCAAAACCGTAAAATTTACAGTGCCCGTGGGGGCATCGCATATTTTTTCCCAACCACCTTCAACCTGTGGGTTGTATTTATAAATAGCCAGGTGATCCTGGTCTGCCCCCTGTAAGGTGTAGATGTTCCTTTGTTCTTCTTTCACCAGCCATACGGGCAAAGAGGCTGTTTTGTCCCAGGTTTTGCCTTCATCTATACTCAGGTAAAGGTGTTTGTCCACCAGTGCAAATAAACCATGGTCCCGATCATAACCGGGGGATACATAAATTTTGCTTGGGGCATCGAAAGCGAGTTTACTCCATCGAAGCTCTGCATTCGCCGTGCAGGTGCCTGCTGCGCATAACATGACTAGAAATACCAGCGAAGCCACAATTCTCTTCATAGCCATACCTCCTAAATATTTTTGTGTGACGAGATAACACCCGGCCTTTTTTTTACCGGCCCATCAGTTAATATTATAAGGCAGATCACCGGCAAAAGGTATCCATACAAAGAAAAAACATACAAGACCTGCATACTATTACAGGAAGCCCCATTCCAGTGGCGGCAAATTTGACCATTAATAAATGCATTTTTTGCTATTTAACTATATAATTGTAGTTGGAATGTAAAAATTATTGGATTGGAGGAGGAAGGTTTGTGAAAATCAGAAGGATGGTTTCTTTCACCACAGCTATTTTATTGGTAACCATGGCCACAATGTTTTTTGCTGCCCGGGCCGGGGCGGTGGCTATTTATGAACCACCGCAGGTGAAAACGGTAAGGGCATATTATGTAAATGATCTTGGCAGAATCAGCGGCCAGTTTACTCCCGGCACCCTGCAAAAAGGGGATTGCGCCTATTTAAGGTTTCCTGATGGTTTTATCTGGACCACGGCACACATAAATGCGGAACAAGCGAAGGCAGCCGCAGTATGCCAATCCACAGAGGAATGGAATACCATGGAGGTTACACCTGACAACGCAATATATGGCACAAGCAACTATATCAGAGTCCCGGCGCAAATCTCCGGTGCCGCCAATGGTCTTTATAAAGGAACCACGCCCGTGTTACATTTTACCCGGCAAAAGGATAATGAGGTTTTAATGGAGATTGTGGAGGATTTGGACCCCGGACTGGAATGTTTTTTGGATATCAATGCCACTCGGGTGTATGTGGATAGGGGCCATGGGGCATATGTTTCTCTCACCATAGATGCTCCGGGGGATTCCGGGTTTGCCACCGATCCCAGTTTATACAATAGGGTGGAATGCCTGGAGGCACCCAGGGTCTATACGGGTATCCCGGCACAGAAAATAGGTACGGTTGTGATCAATGAAGCCGAGGCCGGTCGTTTCCAGGAAGGCCAGGTTTTGAATTTGGAGCTGCCGGCTGGTGCTAAATGGGTTAAACTGGCTGCAGACAGTAGCCACTATGTGACTGTTAGCGGTTCTATTAGTGATGACGGTCGCATGGCCCAATTCAGGTTTTCTGGGGAGTCCTCCAGCCCTGCTTCCTTAACATTAAGGGATATGGAGGTGTTTATTGAACCTGAATTGACCGGTATATTAAAAGTTAAAGCTAGCGGTAGTGCCGGTTTGGTGGGGGATCTGGATGTGGCTGATGTGGCAAGCCCTGTTGCTATTTTTACTGTTGGTGATAAAAATTTTGTAGTAGATGGGACAAAAGGCAGCATGGATGTTGCCCCCTACATTAAAGAAGACAGAGTCTATTTGCCTCTGCGCTATTTTGCCGGGGTCCTGGGGATTGGTGATGATCAGATTATCTGGAACCAGGATCAGCGGTGTGTAGAAATTAATAGGAACTGCAAAGTAGTTAAGCTAACCATTGATAGTGACATGTTGTATGTTGACAACACTGAGGTGCAAATGGACGTGGCGCCGGAAATTATTGCTCCGGGCCGGACTATGCTGCCTTTGCGCTGGGTTACAGAGGCCCTGGACTGCAATGTTTACTGGGATGAGGATACCAGACAGGTAAAGGTTTTAAGCTAGTGTGAGCCCAGTGTCATGTCCAATCATATTCATTTACTGATAAGCCTTGTTGAAAGGCTTTCTTTTTTTTAAAAGGTTATGCCTCTGGTTTTGTCGAAGAAACAGTTTTGGAGATGCAGTATTTTTATTCGGGGTATAGCACATGGGGCAGAAAACTGTGGGAAGCATCGCCTTTATTGTTTCCCTGGTGATATTTTTTTTTATAACCAATAGCCTGGCTCTATGGTATGTTTTTCACCAGATGGGCTATGATCAAAATTTTCGTTTTGCGGACGGCGCTCATGTAAAAGCGGATGTTTTGGACCTCTATCTGGAATATGTGGCTGGTCAGGGCGGCTATAAAATTGCAGTGGTCGGTGATTCGGTCGTTCAGGGGGCCGGTGTGGCGGAGCGGGAGCAGACCCTCACTGCTCACCTGCAGGAGGAGCTGGGCGGGGGCTATTTAAAATCCGCCCGGGTGTTTAACTTTGGGCTGCCCGGGGGGCGCCCCGCCGACTTGTATATGATGGTTAAAGAGTTGCATGAGGCGGGAGCCGCCCAGGCGATGATTGTTAATATCTCCTATCCCTTTTTTTCCTATGAAATGACTAAAACACCCCTCCTCTATTACAAGGTCTGGTCACCAGGCTTATCTAGGGCGGGGAAGGAGGAACTCAAGGTCCCCGCGGGTTTTACCTCTGATCTGGGAGCACAAACCTCTCCTCGGGGGGCTGAGGATAGTGAGGATACCGGGGATAACGTGGAAGAAATAGTTAGCCGTTACTGGGCAGTATACCGTTTTAGGCAGGAAATAAACCGTTATCTGTTTGGTGGTCCACCGGCAGTCCAGGGAAAAGCCTACCTTGATCTGGCCCTGCATGGTATTGTACCTGATTTAGCGCCGGCGGAGGAATTCCCGGAGGAAGAACCTCTTTCCGAAAAGGACAAGCCGGAAAACAGGTACAAGGTTTGGACCAGCTTTTCCTGGAGTGATCAGGACAGGGAACATTTGAAAAACGTCTTTAATGTCACCGAAGAAGATAACGTCAATTTTAAGTATTACCGCTTGTTATGCCGATATTTGCAGGAGAATGATATCCCGGCCCTGATTTTTATGAGCCCGGTGAACCACAGTCTACTGCAGCAGTACGGGCTGCTTGATTATAGTTCTTATGTCCACAACACCAGCCTGATCAGGCAGGTGGCCGAGGATAATGGTATCCTATTTTTAAACTATCAGGAAGCGATTCCTTCCCATTTGTTTCATGATTCCATGCATATGCTTGACGAGGGGAATGCGATCACCGCCGGGTTGTTGAGTAAGGACTTGCGGCCCTTGATTGAAAGGGCTGGGCAGCGATGATTTTTAATACCTGGGTGTACGGCGTTTTTCTCACATGTTTTTTTGTTTTTTACTGGATTGTTCCCCCCCGGGGGCGCATGGCGGCCCTGGTGGTAGGCGGGCTGGTCTTTTATACTTATTATTTGCCCCTTCACACAGTACTGATCGTGGGTTTAATTCTGGCTACCTATGGACTTGGCGCCGTTATGGACCGATTAAGAGACCAGGAAACAGGTGCCGGCATGAAAGGTGTTTTTACTCCAAAAACTGTGCTGGTGCTCTCTCTGATCCTCTGCCTGGGGGTACTGGCTTATTTTAAATACCTGCCCCTGTTGGCGGCCACCTTTGACGGTCTAATTCTATTGCTGCGGCGCGGGGCTCCCTATCAACTGCCGGATATTGTTATCCCCTTGGGGCTGTCATTTTTTGTTTTCGAATTTGTTCACTATCTGGCGGAAGTCTATAAGGGTTCTGTTCCCCGGGGTAGTTTATGTGAATATGCTGCATTCGGCATGTTCTTCCCCACCCTGGTGGCCGGCCCGATTAAAAGGTTCCAGCCTTTTTTGGATCAATTGCGCCATCCGGCTCCCTTTAAGCTGGAATTTCTTAGTGATGGTTTGTATCGTATCCTGCTGGGGCTGGGTAAAAAAATGATTATCGCCGACAGTATGATATATTTTACCGGTCCTCTGGCCAACCCCTTAAATGCCGGCGGCGCTGATTACTGGGTGGCTATGTATGCCTTTGCGATTAAAATATATTTTGATTTCTCCGGCTACTCGGATATTGCCATCGGTAGTGCAAAGGTTTTGGGCATTCGGGTGCCGGAAAACTTTGACCGGCCTTATTTCCAGCAGAACATAGCTGTTTTTTGGAACAAGTGGCATATGTCTTTGAGTAGCTGGATCAGGGACTATCTCTATATCCCCCTGGGCGGCAACAGGGGAACGCTCTTATTTACCCTGCGCAATCTGATTATGGCCATGGCTCTGTGTGGTCTCTGGCATGGTGCTGCCTGGAATTTCGTTGTCTGGGGGCTCTATCATGGGTTAGGCATGAGCCTGTTCCGGGTCTATCGAAAAAAAGGCACCGCCCTGATTAATATAGTGGAGAAATTACCGGCGCTGCCGGTCAAAATAGTTTCCGTATTGATTACCTTTCATTTTGTCTGCTTCGGCTGGGTTTTCTTTGCCACCGATTTGCCCACAGCCTTTCAGTTTCTGTCCCTGGTGTTCAGCTTCTAGCTGTGGGGGGATATTTTGGGATGAAGGAGTGTATTGGTATGGCCAGGACAATTATCTTTAATGTTTTAAAAGCCCTATTTGTGATCCTGGTAGTAGTTTTGATTGTATTGTTCAGCTCCGGCCAGGAATCCCGGTTTATTTATACTGATTTTTGATTTTTATGGCGAATATGGACAGTCTCCATTTGTAGGATATCGACCTTGGCCTCGATTCGTTCCAGAGACGAAATGATCTTCCTGTTAATGTCCTGTTGAATTTCCCTGGCATCGAATAAAGCACCGATTTTATTTATAATTTCGTTTTCAACCCGGAATTCAAGCCTGGTTAGGCTGCTTAAGAATTTTTCTTGATTGGATTCTAACTTCTGCAGATTAGCCGCGAATTCTTGCTGGTTTTCCGCCATTTCTCCCTGTTTATCCGCAAGCATCTTCTGGTTGGCGGCAAATTTTTCTTGATTGGATTCCAATTTTTCCAAGTTAATCGCAAACCCTTGCTGGTTATCTATAAGCATTTGTTGGCTTTCAGCCATTTCTTCCTGTTTATTCGCAAGCATCTTCTGGTCGGCGGCAAATTTTTCTTGATTGGATTCCAATTTTTCCAAGTTAATCGCAAACCCTTGCTGGTTATCTATAAGCATTTGTTGGCTTTCAGCCATTTCTTCCTGTTT
>JAAYRI010000073.1 GCA_012518875.1 Peptococcaceae bacterium | reverse complement strand
CATAGAGGATGATCATTATTATTAAACACAATGAAGATTACCTCAAACAAAAGCAAATGTGGGTAGAAATACGGATGGCGGCCCTGGGGGAGATGGAGGCCAAACTGCGGGAGATGCGGTCTTTGGCTGCCTATGCGAGGGACAATTATATAAGCCCGGATGTAGCGCAAAGGCTCACTTCCCGGCTAGGTGTTCTGCAAGAGGAAATCAACATACTTGATGAGCAGACCAGGGTGTTTTGGATGGATTGTCATTAAAATAGGTATGGTCCCAGCCTGTGCCATTGAAAAATAAAGAACCACAAAGGCGACAACATCTATAAGATCTTGCATTGAATTTTATTGGGGGTGTTTGCAGGTGGATATAGCGGCGTTATCAATTATCAAGAATCATTTCCAACTGAAACAGGAAGCGGGCATTGCCGTCATGAAAAAGGCCCTGGGAGAAGCAAAGCAAGGGGGCAATCTGGTTAATCAAATGCTGGCCAAGGCCAATGAAGGGCAGGCCGCCACACAGGCCGGTATGCCTGGAGTAGGTACCAATATAGATGTGTATGTGTGACTGCCGATGGTAAAAGGATAAAAAGACCGAAGAAGACGGTGTTTATTGTGTCGTTTCCTAAGACATAGTAGCGCCGTTTTTTTAATCAAATGGAGACGAGACGCCTCATATGTCAGTTTTCTCCACCAGTGTGCTCTATGTCTGGTGTGAATTGCCTCTAATGTCCTTGGCTGGGGTTGGCTGGCTGAAGGCAGGTGTATCTAATAAGGCCGGGGGCATTTGTTCACAGGCAAAAGAAAAATCTGCTTACCATCTGGAGAAAAATCTGCTTACCATCTGGAGAAAATTCTGCCTACCATACTGGGTAAAAAGTGCTTACCACGCCGATAAAAAAGTCCTAACCGAAATTATGAAAAGTGCTTGACTTTTACAAATAAGGATGGAACGGGGGAATGTTTTTCTATGACGCCTATTTTCTAAAGTAAAAAAAGTATTGTTTGCACTGTGTACCTAACTGGGACGATGCCAATTCAAATTCAGGAACCGACTCCGGCTTGAATCAAAAATATTTTGTCGGGGATGTAAAGAATTTGGGGTTTTAACCGATAGGTAGGTTAGGAGCTAAAAGGAAAGGGTGGTAGCAAGTGTCTCCAATTAACCGGGTTTTTGGTTTGTCCGGCTCCGGCCTGGATGTTGATAAGCTCGTCGCCGACATGATGAAAGTTCAGCGTATGAAGCAAGATAGAATTAAGCAGAATAAGCAAATTGCTCAATGGCAGGAAGAAAGCTACCGGGATTTGAACAACTCCCTGCGGTCTTTGCGGGACAGTGCTTTTACGATGAAACTCCAGGGCACTTTTTTGGCCCGGAAGGTGACCTCCTCTAATGAGGGGATCGTACAGGTAACGGCAAACTCATTGGCTGTTACCGGCTCCCACACTCTTCAGGTAACCCAATTGGCCGCCAATGCCCGCCTGAACAGCATTTCTGCAGTGGAGTTTGACGGCAGCAAAACTACTTTAGCGGAGCAGTTGGGCCTGGAAGCAGCGGGTACTGTTACTTTTTCCGTCAACGGGAGCCAGGAGATTGCCATCGATACCAGTGAGGACAGTATTGATACCCTGGTCAGTAAGATAAATGAGGCCACAATGGCAGACGGTACCAGAGCCGGGGTAAGCGCCTTCTTTGATAGGGTTTTAAACCGGATGTTCATATCTTCCACAGCTACCGGCGCCCAGGCAGAGGTGAATATTACAGCAGGGGAAGGCCAGGAAGGCTCGGAACTTCTGGCTGGCTTGTTTTCGGCGCTAAAGTTGGGTTCCCTTGATCCCGACACCCATCTGCAAGCAAATGGCCGGGATGCGAAAATTATTTACGATGGTTTGTCCCTATATCAATCTAGTAACCAGTTCACTATCGCCGGGGTCAGTTACACCTTGACGGGTACATCAGATACAGAGGTAGTAAATATCAGCCTGACTAACGACACCGACGCAGTCTTTGACACCATTAAATCCTTTGTGGAGCTCTATAACACTACTATTGAGCAGATCAACACGAAGCTTGGCGAGGTGAAAAATAGGGATTACTTGCCCCTCACCGATGACCAGCGGGAGGAGCTCAGTGAGAAGGAGCAGGAAAAATGGGAAGACAAAGCCAGGAGCGGCCTATTGCGTAATGACAGCATTTTAAGCGGTGTGATTAATGATATGCGCTGGACCTTGTCTTCCTTTGTTGAGGGTGCCGATGCTACCTTTAAAAGTCTGGCCGACATTGGTATCACAACGGGTGCCTGGTTTGAAAGAGGCAAGTTGTATATTAATGAAGATCAGCTTAAAGAAGCTTTAGCCACCAATCCCCAGGGGGTCATGGATCTTTTTACCAAGACCTCGGAGGTCAACAGTGAAAAAGGTTTGGCCACCAGGCTTTACGATAATATAACGGCCAGGATTAGCCAGATTATAGACAAGGCCGGCAGCAATGATAGCATATTAGGAAAAAGGATTGCAGATTACGACAAACAAATAGCTCTTTGGGATAGCAAACTGCAGGACATGGAGCAACGTTACTATAAACAGTATGCGGCCCTGGAGGTCGCCCTGGGCAGAATGAATCAGCAAAGTTTGTCTTTAATGTCGCTGTTTGACCAGGGTAATTGGGGTTAAGGAGGGTAGGTATAGTGTTAAATGCCAATCCATACCAACAGTACCAACAAAATGCGATTAAATGTGCCACCAGGGGAGATCTGACCCTGATGCTATATAACGGTACCCTAAAATT
>JAAYRI010000072.1 GCA_012518875.1 Peptococcaceae bacterium | reverse complement strand
GCAATTAAATCAGTCACCGGGTAAAGGTCAACGTAACCATCCCCGCCAAAAGACAGCCTTCTAGTTAGAGTTTTAATCTTCATCCAGTGTTCCTTTGGATATTTTTCATTATCGTAAAACCCCAGTATGGCACGCCATTTTTCATAAAAGGCAGCCGGAGCCTGTCTAAAAATACCTTGCACATTTGTCTCATCAATTTGGGTCAGCAAACTGCCCAAATCCAATTTTTTTACCTCTGCAGTGGTGATGTCCGTAACCAGGGACCCCTGGAGTTGTTCCACCAGCCGGGCCAGCTCGCTGCACGTGGCCGCCTGCCTGCTGGGCTTTAGAACCCGCTGTAAATAGCCCATAAAAAATACCCGTTCATTAATATAGCGCTGCAAATTGCGGATACCACTACCTCCTAAAACTTCCCCCAGGGACTGCAAAGCGCTGTCTAAACGTGTTCTAACGTGATTTTTTTTGGCCTCAGCACCTAGTAGGTTGTCTCCCCTGATGCAGTCAAAGTGGGTAAAACAGACATATAGTTTGGCTTCATTACCGTTGACAACTATGTGCCTTAGCAGTTCCATGGGTTCACGCATCATTGGGTGGGTAGCGTCGTCTACCAATAACACGGTGTCCGATTCATCTATACGGTTAAATATACCGGGTGGAAATTGGGCATTAGCGTTGGCTTCATGGAACAAGCCCTCCCCGTCCATCATCACTAGCCTGGGAATTTCCCCCGCACCCCAGGCAGGCACAAAAGGACCGGTTACCCTCAGCCCCTGCACCAAGGGTGTGAGCAGGGTACCGAAATGTTTTTGGTGGTTACCGGTGAGGCGGCGTAGTATGGTCAACATTTTATCTCTATCGCCGGAGGCTAGATACCAGGCCTGGGGCCATCCATCCATTGCAAGAAGCAAATCCCCTACCTGTATCTGTTTAAATTTTTCTCTAACCTGTTTTAATATTTCGTCTACCAGATGATTAAACCGAGCATCTTTTAGGTAATATTCCGCAAACCATTCCTCAAAAATGACTTGCTCCTCCTTCTTATATTCTTCCAGGTCCCCGCCCAACACATCGCTAATTTCATCCCATACATCTTGGGCCAGATTTTTGAAGGTTTTAATGAAAAATTGCAGCATTTCCTGCTGGTGCCTCACAGCCGCCAGTTCATCTACTGCTAATTCCTCAATGTCGTCATCGTCAATATCGTCGTCTACGTCTTCCAGCTCTACATCCTGGCCCGTTGTTTTCAGGGAACCGAGAATATAATTTAACCGAAACCGTTGATCTGATGATTCAAAAAAACGCCGGTTTATCTCCTGCTCATGGGCACCATTTATGTATGCTTTGGAGGCAGCAAGAATGTTGTCACTAATGTATTCCCTGATTCTTTGCTGCGGGTAAAAGGTGGCCACAGCCCTGTATTCATTTATATCACCTGGTATTATTTCCATATCAAAAACCGTTGTCCGGCCCGGGGCTGTTGACGGAAACCTGTCTCTTCTAGGATGTGAGCCGATTAGCTGCCTGAGAAGTGTGGTTTTGCCTGCACCTGTAGTGCCCAGCAACAACACCTTGACATAACCTTCATTTTTGCCGGGGACGGGAATATACCTGTCCCGGATCCTTTTGGCCCTTAGCGCGCTATCTTGATCCACGCTCAACCCCCCTGTTCAGATTATTTTTGTTGGCCGGTGGTGGTCAGTTCTGTTATGAGACAATTATTTACCGGCCACTCTGGATATATTCTCCATTAATATCCAAATTCCTCCATACTAGTGTTAGCCAGTCGAGACAAACCAGCCCGGAAAAATCATCTGATTGGAGGTTGGCGAGCCCCGTTCCATTGCAACATTTTGCAATTCGTAATAAAATATATTTGTTTTTAATACATGTTGAGGTAGGATTTTGGAACAGAAAAAAAATAACGAATTTGCAGTTGGGGCCATGGCGGCCGCAGGCGCCTATTTATTATGGGGTGTCCTGCCAATTTACTGGAAATCAATCATCAGTGTACCTTCCGACCAGATTATCGCCCACCGGATTTTGTGGTGCTTTTTATTTTTACTACTGGTGCTGGTTTTGGCTGGCCGGTTTAGGGGTTTTTCACAGGCCCTGAGTCAGATTGCGGCCAGGCCAAAACAGATGGTGGGATTGCTGACGGCATCCCTGATCATCAGTGTCAACTGGTATCTTTACATTTGGGCAGTTAACCACGGAAGAATTGTGGAAACCAGCCTGGGTTATTACATCAACCCGTTGGTTAGCGTGCTTCTAGGCATTATTTTTCTTAAGGAAAGGCTTTCCTTTTGGCAAATTGTCTCCTTCCTACTGGCCACTGTGGGGGTGCTGAACATGGCCATCAGTTTTGGCGCCGTACCCTGGATTTCCCTGGCCCTGGCCGTCACCTTCGGTGTATATGGGTTGCTTAAAAAAATAGTGCACCTGGATGCCATCAGCGGCTTGACCATAGAAACTATGCTCATTACCCCCCTGGCACTGGCCTATTTGGTTTATGTATTCAGGAACGGCACCCTGGTATTTGATTTTGGTTTTCCGGCCACCACATTTTTGACAATGGGCGCGGGGGCAGTTACTGCTGTACCGCTGCTCCTATTTGCGGCGGGCGCCAACCGCCTACCATTGTATGCAGTGGGGTTTTTACAGTATCTATCGCCCACTATTTCACTACTGCTAGGGGTTTTCCTTTACCATGAATCTTTTACTACCGTGCACCTGGTTTCATTTTCTTTAATCTGGGCGGCCCTGATTGTCTTTACATTGGCCACCACCAGATCCCTAGTTAAGGCACCTCCAACCCCCAAAAATGAAACAAAGGGACAGGTCCCTTGTCCCAGCGAACCAGGGGCATGAGTAGGGCATGAATGGGGGCTGGGTCCCTCATTCCAAACCAAGCAACAATGGGATAGGGGCGGACCCATTAGCTCTAAACCATAGGTTATTTGAAGAAAATAGTTAGGAAGAAAACGGTGGAACATTTGAATAACATAAAAAAACGAGGCATTCGCGGGGAAATTTTTCTTACCATTACAGCCATAATCTGGGGCACGTCCTTTGTTGTACAAAAAGTGAGCCTGGATTATGTGGGTCCATTTACCTTTGTAGCATTAAGGTTCCTGCTGGGAGCATTATTTTTGTTTCCAGTTGCGCTGCTTTTGAATTGGATAAAACATAAAAACACCGCCCCGGAAGCCGAGGGTAGGGGCACGGGAAAAGAAGCTTTTCTAACCAAACCAACCCTACTTGGCGGTACCGCCTGTGGTCTGGCCCTGTTTCTGGCGGCTTCATTCCAACAAAACGGCCTGATCTACACAGCCTCAGGAAAGGCGGGTTTTATCACCGGGCTATATATTGTCATGGTACCATTATTGGGTTTGTTATTACGCAAAAAGGTGCGGGGTTTGATCTGGATCGGTGTAGCACTGGCCATCGGGGGCCTATATCTCCTTTGTGTCAAGGAAGGCTTCACCATTGGTAAAGGGGATTTAATTGTACTCACCGGTGCGCTCTTTTGGGCCCTACATATTCTTATCGTGGACCATTTTACTGCTACCGCCGATTGTCTTAAAATGTCCGTCATCCAAATTTTTGTGGCGGGCCTGCTGGCCAGTGCCCCGATGTTAGTTTTGGAAAATCCGGCTATCACCGCCATAATGGATGGCGCCTGGACCATTCTTTATACAGCCATAGCAGTCACTGGTATTGCCTATACACTGCAGATTTTTGGCCAGAGAAACACAGAGCCCACTGTGGCCTCCATTATCATGAGCCTGGAATCTGTGTTTGCGGTGATTAGCGGCATGCTAATATTAAATGAGGTGCTGAGTGTAAAGGAAATTATCGGTTGTGTGCTTATGTTTGCTGCTGTGATCACCACCCAGCTTCCGCAAAAGGATAACCCCTGCGGGACGGAAAAATGTGCGGCGAAGGGGCAGGTACCTTGTCCATGAACTACCCCCACCTTCTCTTCGCTTAGAAAGGGGAGGCCACCCGATGGGCTAGTTATGTCTTACCTGTGAAATTCCAGGGAACCAGGATCACCACTTTATCTAGCAGCAGCACCAGCACCAAGAGAGGCGGGGAAATTTACGTCAAGGCATAGATAACGGTTATTTAAAAAGCACCATTAAAAAGAGGGCTAAATGTAGCCCTTCTTTTCTAGGACTTCACAGAAAGTATCCCCCACTAAACCAGTTGCTTTAGCTGGT
This sequence comes from Peptococcaceae bacterium, assembly GCA_012518875.1. GTDB lineage: Bacteria > Bacillota > Desulfotomaculia > Desulfotomaculales > Pelotomaculaceae > Syntrophopropionicum. The sequence goes on along the minus strand of JAAYRI010000072.1, from coordinate 318 downwards.
GGCACTATATAGGGAGATCATAGTATCCTCCATCTAGGCAAACCGGCCGGTGTTCAGGATTGGGACAAGGTGTCGAGCAGAGCGGGGGAGTCTCACCCCCACCCCCTCACAGAACCGGACGTGAAACTCTCGCTTCATCCGGCTCTTACAGTTCAGCCGTTACTAAACGGCTTTGCTTTATTCACAAGACCCCTCCCGTTTATCGGTTGATCCAGTTATATTGCTGAACTGTGCAGCCCCTTTGCTCCAGTCCCATTACGGACCTTCCTCACTACTACTGGCTACTCCGCCCCTGTGCTTCCCATTGGTACCTTCATC
>JAAYRI010000071.1 GCA_012518875.1 Peptococcaceae bacterium | reverse complement strand
CTTCGCCGCCCCCTCGCGGGTAGCCGACGCATGACTCGGGGTCATGGCTGGTCGCTAATCATTACCATGTGGTGGACTTGCACCACCTACCTACTGCCGGCTTTTACCGGCGCTTTCGAACCGTCCCTTTGTGTCAGTGTCTATTTATCTTCCATGGTTTGTTCCACTTCCAGCATTTTGCCGGTGGCTAGGTCCTCCGTCACCAATACTGCACCACATTCCGGGCATTTGAATAAATCTATATGGAAGTCGCTACCTAGATAGGAAACCTTGACCTTGCCCATAATTAAAGGAATCCTGCACTTAAAACACCGCCAGGTTGCTTGTTGCTTTTTTTTATCAGTGCTCATAGTTTCACACCCCGCTCACTTGCATTCGATGACTGTAGGCGTTGTGGATCCTATATTTGTTCCCATGGCGGGTATAAACAACCCAGTAGGTAACGGCAACGGGCCTAAAACGAGCCAGATAACGCCCGGTCTCCTCATTATAAAGCTTATTTCCGCTCTCTTCGGCGTGTTCTATTACCTTTTGAACATCCTCCACCAGGATTAACCTGTTCTCCATGATTTCCTTTACATCATCGCTAATTTCCAGATCAATACTTTCGAAACTCTCGGGTGCGGCCACTTTTTCCTTAAAAACCTCCCGCAGCATTTTATTTTTTAAACGGGCCCTATTTTCGTGCCTTTGGGAATAGCCAGGGCCTTTCCTGTGGGCCAGTTTATCTTTATCGGCGCCATAAATCAAATCCAACAGATGGAAAGTCCGTTTGCCCCCGGAGGCAAAACGATCCCGGCACATGACACAGTAGGTCAGGTAATCGGCCTGGGATTCCTGAATCCGCCGGTCAACCACATTAACTGCCAGGGGGGGATTGGCAAAACACATCAGCCCCCCGTAACCGCAACATTCGGTTTTTTCCCGGGAGAACTTAAATTCCTCCACATGGTAATTCAGCCTTTTTAATATACTGCGCACAGCCTCATGGATATGTCTTTCCTGCCTGGTGGTACAGGCATCATGCACGGCAACGGTGCCTGAATTTTCCGTCGCACACCCCTCCGGGAGACCCATTTGGTCGTATATCTCCCATAGGGATGTAATTTTATCCGGGGGAAAATTATTTTTCAGCACCTGGTAACAAGAGGAGCAGGCCACAATAAAATCCGGCTCACCCAGCCCCTTCCACCGGTGTCTTATTTCCGCCACCGCCTGATCAAACATTTCCTGCTGACCAACCCACTCTGCCGGGGCACCACAGCAGCGCAGCATCAAGCCCACCCCGCCGGACAGCTTGCTGCACAAATACTCATAGGTCTTTTCCACATATGCCGGTGCTGAAGCGCCCAGCTGGCAGCCGGGGAAAAACAGGTAACTACTGCCCTCTTGTCCCGGTTCGTGTCTGGTCAAAGCTGATTTGCCACTGTTGCTGAACTCCATGTCCCGCAAGGGAAAGTCATGGGCCGAAGGCGGCATTTTCCCCCGCCGGACCATGCTTTCTCTGGCTTCTTTACACACTTCGCCCATATTCAGCCCGTTGGGACATACTACCTCACAAAGGCTGCAGAGACTGCAGGAGTTGATCATTTTAT
>JAAYRI010000070.1 GCA_012518875.1 Peptococcaceae bacterium | reverse complement strand
TATAGATAGAAGCAACGGCGCCAGAGGCAGGGAAGGTAGGGCGCTATCCTGGGAAAGTGGACAGCACCATAGGGGGCCGCAGGTTCCGCAATTCCGGCGCAAAAGGCAATGTAAGTAGGGAACTGTCTACGGGCGGCGATGCCAAAGGAGGCGGCCAGGACCCCGAAGCTGCGGGCTAGTAATCAGGAATCACCTGCAAGGTGGATAGCAGGAGGGCTGTATCATGGCCGGTTACATATTTAATCTAAACTCCGTTAGATCCCTGGAACAGTATATCGAAAATGGTATTTACGCTACCAAACTATCGGCGCCGAAAAACGGGCGCTGGCTGGTGCATCATGAAGGTACCTTTGCCGACTATGCGACCATGAAACCCGGGGACAATATCTATTTTTTTATCCAAAGAAATATTTATGGCATTGGCCGCCTGGTGGAAGTGGCTGGTGACTGCAAATTTTTAAACTTTCCCCAGGCCAGTCAACCGGCTGTATTTGACTATGAAGACACCCAACCCCACCTGCTGTGGGATGAGGGGCCGGAAAGTGTCAACCAGCGCTGGCTGTGCCTGTTTCAGCCCAGCCCTTATTTTTTTAAAAACGGTATTGACATGGACGATGTGCTGGCTTCCAACCCGGGCTGCTTTAGAATGCTGCGGGCTTTTTGGAAGCTATCTTTTATAAAAATCGATGATGACGAAAACCAGGCCCTGATCGACGCCATTGTCAGACGGAATCAGCATTTATTGGCCCACCCTGGGGAAGGGGTGTATCAAAGCAATTACCAGGCCGTGCACAACAACCTGGCGGCGAGGCTGGTTCCCCAATATCGTCTCCATAGCCGGGATATACTGGCCGGCTGTGCTCGGGACACCTATATTGCCCATGAAATGGCCATCGAAGCCGGATTGTTGGAGCAGCTGGTTGCCGGGGAACCAGAAACGGTGCAGCTCTTTGGGGAATGGGATTACCTATCCCACCAGGTGGTGGCCTCTCCTTTTAAACCCATTGACTATATGGATAAGATGGATGTTTTCGGCTATTCTTATGTGCGGGGGTTTAGCCGCACCAAGTCAAAATACCTGGTAGCGGAGCTAAAAAAGGACAGCGCCAATATAGATGATGTCAATCAGTTGATGAAATATGTAGACTGGGTGAAAGATGAATATAGCTTTGGTGACTATTCGATGATTAAAGCTTTTTTGCTAGCCTATGATTTTCCCGCCGGTGTGATTGAGTGTGCCCGCCAGGAGGGGGAGCGCAAATATATTATCGGCCGCAGGCCGGCCCGTTCCGCAACCTGGTCTGACCTGCGCCTGATCAGGTATGCCTTTAATCCGGTAGCGGGCAGGCTGGAATTTCGGGAGGTGTAGCGTCTTTATTGGCGGTGGCGGAAGAGCACTATTATACCCACCCCACATAGGGCAGCCAGCAGCACTACAATTGCCGGGGCTACTGGTATCTGGCCCACAAACACAGTCCGGTGGAACCTTTCAGTGTTGGTTGATCCTTGTTCAACAGTCCCTGCATTGTTGCCTTCAGTGTAGATTAGGCGTGTTTCATCTCCCGGCAGGCAGACATAAACTCTGTCCTGGTCAAAGAAAAATTCCTGATCAGTGCCGCCGGAATTAACATACCACTGTAAAGCGGCAATGTCACCGCAGTAATAAGGGTACCTGATCTCCGGCGAAAGGAGCTTCAGCGTTTGATAGTCACCCGTTGTGCCCTTGAAAATGCCCCAGGCCTTGTTATATTCAGGGCCATCTTTTTTCAAGGGACTGAACCGCTTAATACCTTATTAACCGCTGCAGTAAAATGGCTACCCTTTTGGTCTATTAGCTGACCGACAATAAGGGCATCCTGATCCGCCTAAAGGTCTGCCACCTCGTCCGCATGCAACATTCTGTACAGCACGTCTGCTGCCATTGCATTTTGTGGTAGGCAAAGCAATATAAGGCTGATGATCAGCACAGCAAGTACCTTGGGCATGGTGTCATCTCCTATTTAGGATTTAGCATTTAGCCGACCAACAGCCGGCAGGAATTTGGTTGTATTGTACATTATTTTGGGCCCTTTTGGCAATATTTTCTTGGGGTTTTCCAGGCTATTGGGGATTGCAAGTTTAATTGCCCACCATTTGTTACCAGTTACAATGGAACAGGGTACCGGGTTCCTCGTTCCAATGCACCAATAGTGGGCGGCCAGGTGGGTCTGGGACATGCCTGAAGCAAATTGGTCTGGGGTCAGTTCGCCAAGGCGCTGCAGCAGGACTATCACCAGTTTGTACGAAAAGGATCTATCAGGTGGTGAAAGATAATGGCGACTGAAATTCTCCTTTGTGATCTGGACGCTTTCTTTGCCTCTGTAGAACAGCGCGACCATCCGGAATACCGGGGAAGGCCGGTGGTTGTCGGCGGTCAGGCCGGCAACCGGGGGGTGGTAGCCACCTGTTCCTATGAGGCCAGAAGGTACGGCATCCGTTCGGCGATGCCGATGGTCCAGGCGGAAAGGCTTTGTCCTGGTGCTGTTTTCCTGCCGGTGAACATGGATCATTATCGCCGGGTATCAGCCCAGGTATTCGCCATATATGGTCGTTTTGCTGCGCAAATAGAAAAGGTGTCTATAGATGAAGGATATCTGGCTATGCAAGCCGGGGCTGGGGTGGAAACGGCTCAGAGGATTCGCCGGGCGGTGAAAAAGGAGCTGGGGCTGTCTGTTTCTGTGGGTATGTCCTGCAACAAGCTACTGGCCAAAATGGCCTGTGACCTTGCCAAACCAGATGGGTTTTTGGAACTGGCGCTGGGGGATGTGCCCAAGATAATCTGGCCTTTGCCGGTGGGTAAACTGTATGGGATCGGCCCCCACACTAAAGAAAAACTTTACCGGATTGGCATTATGACCATTGGCCAGTTGGCCCAGTTTCCCCGGGCTGATTTGATTAAAATAGTTGGTGCTGCTGCTGGGGTGGCGCTGCACCAGCGGGCCCATGGTGTGGATCACCGGGAGATTCAGGTAGAGCGACGGGTCAAGTCAATCGGTGAGGAGACCACTTTTCCCCGGGATGTGTATGATCGGGACACCATATTAATCACCTTGCTGGAATTGGCAGGGCAGGTTGGCCACAGACTGCGCCGGGAGGGATTGGTGGCGCGGACGGTGACGGTGAAAATAAGGTTTAGCGATTTTCGGACTATTACCAGGTCCCAGTCTGTGCATGGTGCAGTGGCAGGTGGTGAGGCTATATGCCAGGTGGTCCAGGAACTTTTTCTGGCCCATTGTGGTAAGCCACCCTGGCGGCTCGTTGGCGTGCAGGTAGCAAACCTGGATTCCTGGCAGCAATTGACCTTGTTTGAGGGAAAGGATGAACGGCTAAGCAGGGTGGTTGATCAGTTAAGAGACAAATATGGCCTGGATATAGTTAAAAGGGCCAGTTTGATTCCCGGTGCTGAAAAGACGAAAGGGGAGCCCGGAGAATTCTAAGACCTCTCTCCCTAAAAAAGCATCCCTGCCCTGGTATCCGACCTGGCCACATGCTATCAGATCGACTTCCCTAGTGACATCCATTATTTTATCCCCAGGTATACACGCAGCTCCCCTCGCCCTTGATCATTATTTGAATGCTTATTTTTACTTCAGCCACGGGCTAACCTGCCGCTGTCACCTCCGGGGCCAACCAGTAGTACCCCCGCATTTCCCCATGCTCATGTTCACATTGATTTGGGGCGCAACTTCGCCCGTTTTTGTGAGCCAGTGGATCGGCACTATCCAACCTTTCACTTTCCAACTAACCCGAAAAAAATACCCCAGAGATACATTCTCTGTCTTTTCTCGGAACCAATTGCTCTTGGAGCCCCGAATGCCCCCTGCTTTCGTAAAACAGCAGGGGTATCTTAAGCAGCCTAAAAGCACAGCCCCACTCCCTGTCTGACCTGCAGTTTTCTACCTTTCACTTTTAGTTTTTCCACCTTCCAACTGACCCATAGGTCGGGGACATTCCCAGGACATCAAGGCCAATCCCAAAACAGAGGTGTGTCCCCATTCCCCTGTTTTACCCTGGGACAAGGTACCCGTCCCCATGTCTCATTACCTGGCCACCTCTGGTTGCTTGAAGCGGATGAAAAAGGTGGTGCCGGCCGGGCTAGTATCAATTTCGATTCTAGCATTATGCCGGGCGGCAATGCTGTAGCATACAGCCAGGCCCAAGCCTGTCCCTTCGTCTTTGGTAGTGAAAAAGGGGTCGCCTATTTTCTCCAGCATCTCTGGATTTATTCCCTTGCCCTGATCCTTAACGGCCATAACCACCTCATCTCCCTGGACAAAGGTTTTCAGCACCAGGGTGCCGCCGGGGGACATGGCTTCCAGGCCGTTACGCACCAGATTAAGGATCATCTGGCGCATTTCTTTCCCGTCAAGGAGCAAATCGGGGATGCGCCCCAGGTCCTTTTCAATGGTTTTGTCCGTAACTAGACCATCAGCGGCAATCAAGGGATACAAGCTGGCAATGATTCTATTTAGATTCTCCACCTCCAGCTTTACCAGTCTGTTTTTGGCCAGGGACAGGTATTCGGTGATGATGGCATTGGCTCGATCCAGTTCATCGATCATTAAATCTAGGAATTTCTTGTCCTGGATATATTTTTCCTTTCCCCCCATGAGCTGCAGAAAACCCCGGATTGTGGTCATGGGGTTTCTAATTTCATGGCCAATCCCGGCAGCCATTTCCCCTACCAGATTCAGCCGTTCCAGGCGGGCCATCTCCAGGTCTATCTTTTTGGCCTGGGTAATATCCTCTGCCATTTGAATATAGTGGGTGATGGTTCCATCCTTGTTTTTAAAGGGCGATACCACCAGATGTGCCCAGTATTGTTCACCGTTTTTTTTCCGCCCCTTAAGTTCACCTTGCCATTCCTTGCCGTCACCGACCATCTCCAGCATCTCCTGGTGTTTATCCTTAGACTGGCCAAAGTGCTCCCGGAACATGTTTCTGCCGATTATATCCAGGGAAAGGTAGCCAGTTACAGTGGTAAACTTCTGGTTGACATATTCAATGTTGCCATCTGTGTCCGTAATGGCGATAATGCCGGGGCTTTGCTCCAGGGCGCGGGATAATTTGCGTTGTTGCTCCTCGGCCTGCTTCCGCCTTTCTATTTCTTCCTGCAGGGTGTGCAGGTTGTTTTCCAACTGCAGCCGCCGTTCTGTTTCCATGTCCTTTAAGCCACCGATAAACCAGCCGATCACATACATAATCATGATTAGGATTAGGCTGGACTGGACAGCCTCCGCCAGGGAGGATGCAAGACCGGTAACGATAATACTGTAAACCAGGAATATGGTACTGAAAGCGGCGATGATCAGCCCTATTTTTTTACCCAGGCTGGAGGCGGTAATAATAACAGGTAGTAAAAGGATTGTGTGAATAAATGGTACTCTGTCGCCAATGATATACACAGTAAAAATCGTGATCAGAAAGGAGACCCCGACGTAGGCGGCATCGATCAAAGTGAAAGAAGCGGGGTTTCGGGCCAGGAGCATTTTTTTGGAATTATACAACAGGATAATGGCGAATCCCAATAAACACATCAGGGCCAGGAAACGGGCGTTGATTGCCGGGTAGTAACTGCTATAGGCCTCAACATTATTACTGAGGATCAAAGCGCTGATGGCAATGATAATACAGAGTATATGGGTGGTGGTCACATATTCATATAATTTTGTTTTTCCGCTGATGTGCTTGTCCATAATATCACCCCATGTGATAAGGGGTGAAGTAAATCACCCCTTAAGTTGGCTCTTTTATTTGCGCAGTGACTGGGGCACCTCTGGTTGGTAGGAAGACCATAAACAGGTAGCAGCGGAAGCAACGCTAGCCAGGAAAAGCAGCAGCGTGGTTGCTAAAATAAAAGCCCGGGCAAAAATTTTTTTCAAGGTGTTCACCTCCTTCCTTGCGGGATTTTTATGTGGTCCACGAAGGCAATGAACAGGTGACCCGGCCGGCTGAGATTAAAGCTCGTCCACAACAAACTCAAAACCAGGCAGAGCTGTATTTCTACTGCTTGCAACCAGGGAGCCCAGCGAATAAAGACTATGGCCGTTGTTATCAGGGTAAATACGAGAAGGGATAGGACCTTAAGCCTTTTTCTCCTGGTAGGGGAAATAATCGGTGCTGCTGCTGTATCCACTGGAGCCAAGGTCGCTACAGCAACAAGGCTGGTAAAAACAGCAGCCAAAGAAAAGGTATCGGTATAGATGGGGGCCAACCTGGACAGGTGGGTTGCCAGCAGGGCCATTGCTGGGAACGCAATAATGGTCACCACTCCGCAGCGCCAGGGTGAGCTGGAATGGGCGCCCCCGGCTGTGTGTCTGAACAATGCGGCTGCTATAATACAGGCGGTAACGCCGGGCAAGACACCTAAAAACCAGCCCAGCAGCAGCGCCAACAGCAGGTTGGCCATGTTCAGGACCAGTACTTCAATAATATAGGAGAGGATCGTTTCTTTTTCCAGGTCGAGGCCAGATTTCTTTGCTAGAAAAGCAGCCGTACGCCGGGAGAAAAAAAGGTAACTCACATTCTGCGGGCCTCCTGTATAGGTTTTAGATAGCGGGACACCAGTAGTGCCAGTATTATTAAGATGGCCGCCTGGGGCAGGGTCAGTAACTTCCAGCCCAAGTAGTTTTCAGACAGCATTTGTTGATAGTCAATTTTAAACAAAGTTATGAGACTGCCGGTGATAATCACCTCTAAAAATGCCAGCAGTATTAAACTGGCCAGGGCCACCACAAAAGATTTGGTTGGCGGTACCCCTGCAACACCTGCAAGCACAATCACGATAAATAGTAGCCCAGCTACAGTATGTAGGCCAGCAGGAAGGGCTGTGGCCCTGATGCCAAAAATGATTAACGACAACATTGCTCCTACAACAATAATCCGTCCCCAGCGCAGGGGCACTTTAGCTAGGGCCAGGCTTAAGGCAAATGCTCCTACCGACTCGGGGATGGACTGTAAAAAAAATAATGGCGAAGAATCCACTCTGTCACTTCCAATGATATGCCGTATTAAAGAATATTCTAGTATTAATTGGTTAGCCTGTCAATATGAACATTAATTGTTACATTTTATGATAAGTTGCTCTATTTATCGACAAAACCCTACAGTGGGGGACGGGGCAAGGGGCTGGGGGAAATGCAATGAAAGATAGTATAGCTGCCTTAAGGCGCCAGGCTGGTGTGCTTTTTTGCAGTAGGTGTGGGGAATTATGTCCACCCTCACCGGTGATAATAGGAACCAGGGAGGGGGGTTGGTTGCAATGATCATGGCCGCCTTTTGGAGAAGATTGGGCATTCCGGGGAAGCTGATCACGGATCCGGCCTACGACAAGATCCTGCCGCTAAATACGGAACTGGGCCGCCTGGTGCTGGAAAACTACCTGCAGGACGATATTCACAAGTGGACCATTTGGCTGACCCTGGTGGTCAGTATCGCTTTTGTAGCGTTATGGTGGTTGGCGGCCGACCGGCGCCGGTTCCTGGAAGTAACCTTGTTTGGGACCCTGATGCTGATCATGTCCACAACTTTTGATGCTGCCGGCTTTACCTTGAATTTATGGGTCTATCCGGACAAGGTAATGCCCCTCCTGCCGGCCCTAACCTTTGACTACATCGTTGTACCGGTAGCCTTCCTGCTGGTGTATCAGAAATATGGACGCTGGGGACCCTTTATCATTGCTAGTGTGCTGGTTGCGGCGGTTTATTCATTTATTGCCGAACCCATTGTGGTGTGGCTAAACCTGACACTGTACCTTAAATGGCATTATGCCTACTCTTTTGTAGTCTACATAGGGATGGCGGTGGTAGCCAAACTATTAATGACTTTATTTATCCGGCATCAAAATGCAGCCTAATGGGAAATGG
>JAAYRI010000069.1 GCA_012518875.1 Peptococcaceae bacterium | reverse complement strand
TACACAGCTAGGGGATAACCCCAGCCACATTAAGTAAAACCTTAAGCCGGCAATACCTGTTGACCCGTCGGCGTCTCTCGACATTTCCGGGCAGTGGCATGTGTCTGTGTAGTAGCCTCACCTAACGAAGAATATTTTTTTAATATTTTCACTATACAGGATATTATTATCTCTGTCAACCTACCGCAAATGTTTAAAAACCCATCGGGTAAAGGAGAAACAGGGCTTTTTCGTGCGGGTATCCATGTGCACTATTTATCCAGACGCTGAACAAAATTTTTTAGCGAGTCCATCAGTTCATCATGGTTACCTGGCCGGCAGTAAAACAGGCGGCCCTGCGGGATACTTACAGCCCGCAGTAAATTTCGTGCACGCAAAATGGTACCTTCAATAGTGTTAGCCCCCTCTGCATGACGATTCCATCCTGCCCCTTCAGAGGCAACAATGACTACCCCTGCAGCCCCATTTTCAAAAACCTTAAGCAACCATTCCAGGCGCAGGGAACCTGGGGTTGGCACCTTTATTATCCGCATCCGAGCGAAAACCTGATCCCGATTGAAATCGGCCTGGTCCAGTCTATCAATCTCTGATCCCCCACAGGCAAATAAAGCAACATCCTTATTAGGTGAAAATGGTGCCAACAATCCTTGGAATTCCTTATTATCCAGACTGGGTAAGTTAATGGCGCCGGCAGGACAAACTGCTGCGCAAACCCCACAAACCAGGCAACCCTCCACAGATATGATGGCATGATCCCCTACCGCGGGGACATCATAGGGACACAATCTAAGGCAGTTCAGGCAAGCCACACATTTTTCGTTGTTCACTGTCGCCCCTTGCCCACACTGTAGGCAACGGCCAGCCTCCAAAAGAGCCGCAGTCTCATCAAAACCAATTTCATAAGGTGCAAAATTCTTCTTCCGTTCCTCAGGTGGCAACAACGCCATTTCCTGTCGCTCCATCCTGGGTATTTTTTTAGCTACCCCATCTGGTAGTGTCCCAACAACAGTAGATGGCGGTGCAGCAGGTATACCATCCTTTCCCTCCAGATAGCGCTTAACCAACTCGGCGGTGCGACGCCCGGAAGCAATAGCACTAATGGCGGATCCCGGGCCGTCGGCCATCTCACCACAGATAAAAATACCCTTGACATGGGAGGCTATAGCGTCAGAAAGTGAACCCCCACAATAGGATTCGGGTAAATATTGCCTCAGCAAACTGTTATCCCCTACTTGACCGATAGACAAAATCACTGTGGTTGCAGGAATGGTAACCAGGCTATCAGGTTCATAAACCGGGGCAAATTTTCCTTCCTGGTCACTCAAGGACAAAATTTTCTGCACAGTTATACCCTTGATAAGACCTTTTTCCAGAACAAGCCCCACCGGGCCATACCCGGCCTGAATTACAACCCCCTCTGCCTCACCGTCTTCTATCTCAGTAATGCTGGCGGGCATTTCCCCACGGGACTCCAGACAAACAACCCTGACCCCAGATGCACCAAGGCGTAGGGCAGTACGGGCAGAATCCATGGCTACGTCGCCCCCACCGATTACCACGACCCGGCTGCCGACAACTGGTTTTTTATCAGAATAGACCGCTCGCAAAAACGGTAGTGCTTTTATTATATCTGGGTGATCAAACCCGGGGAGATTTAACCCCTTGCCCAACCATAAGCCGGTACTCAGGATAACAGCATCATTGGATTCTCTAATCCGGTCCAGGCTAATGTCCTTGCCCACCTCCCGGCCACAGAGTATCTTCACACCCGCAGCCTTAATGGCCTCAATATCCCGCTGAAGAGCCATAGCAGGGAGGCGGTAGGCCGGAAGAGAGGTGAGGAGATGTCCACCCGGTGCCGACAGGCGATCGTACACTACCACCTGATGACCACAGCGAACCAGCTCATGGGCTGCAGTTAGCCCCGCCGGCCCCGCCCCAACTATCGCTACCTTATAACCGCTATCCGGAACCTTAGAAAAATTAAAAACAGGCCCTACTGTCTCAACGACAAAACGCTTCAAACCCCGAATGGAAAGGGGAGCATCAATTGCAGCACGGCGACAGGAATCCTCACAGGGGTGCTGACAAACCCAGGCACACACGGAAGGGAAAGGATTATTAGCACGGATCAACCTATATGCCTCAAGATAATCCCGCCTGGTTATAGCAGCAAGATATCCCCGGACATCAGTATGCACAGGACAGGCATCTGTACACGGTGGAAGAAGGTCATTCAATGTAAAGCAACCTCCGGTTTTTCATAATCTGGATCCAATAATTACAACCTATACCACAGTGGGCTTGTTTTAGGCTATATTAAATATTACACTGTTTTTGCAGTGATGCAAAGGATTATACTATTTTATATAGAATATTTGAATTAATTAAAGGAAAAAAGTATAATTTGCAGCAGCCGGGAGATTAAACCATTTATTGCCGCATTTTACAATAGGGCTTATATTTAGATCAGCCGGTTGGAATAATATATACTGAATAAATGCTTTTAAGGAGAAAAGGGATCTTGATGAAATTTCCGTCACTTAAAATTGGGCGCCTGGTGCCCCGTTACCCAATCATCCAGGGAGGAATGGCCATTAGAGTGTCCACTGCTCCTCTCGCCACTGCTGTAGCCAATGCCGGTGGAATAGGTATAATCGCCGCCACAGGTATGTCACTGGATGAGTTAAGAAATGAAATAAGGACAGCAAGGAGCAATTCAAAAGGAATAATTGGTATCAATATCATGTTTGCAGTGCGGCAGTTCGCCGCCCTGGTGCACACAGCAATAGAGGAAAAAATCGACTTAATTATTACCGGAGCTGGTTTTTCCAGGGACATTTTTAAGTGGGGAAAAGAGTCTGACACCCCAATCGTCTCCATTGTGTCTTCTACCAAACTGGCCAAAATCGCCGAGAAACAGGGTGCCTCCGCTATTGTAGCCGAGGGAGTGGAAGCAGGGGGACATTTGGGAACCAGCCGTTCATTAGAGGAAATACTACCGGAGATTATATCCTCTGTAAAAATTCCTGTAATTGCCGCCGGGGGAATTGTAGACGGTAGTGGTATCGCCAAAGCTATCAGGCTTGGTGCCAGCGGGGTGCAAATGGCTACCCGTTTTGTACTAAGTATGGAATGTGCCGTATCTGAGGCGTTTAAACAAATGTACCTCAAGGCCACTTCCGATGATGTGGTGCTTATTTCTAGCCCCGTGGGTATGCAAGGTCGGGCGCTGCTTAACCCCTTTGTCAAAAAAATATTAGAAAACAACGCACCCGAACCAGAGGAATGTGATGGTTGCCTTAAGAAATGCTCCCGGGAATATTGCATCATCCGGGCCTTAGAGAACTCTCGCCTGGGATATGTTGATGATGGCGTTGTGTTCACCGGCAAAAATGTGCACAAGCTCAAAGAAATATTATCGGTACAAAAAATTTTTGATAAACTAGCCCGAGAAGTTGAGGAGGAACCGGAATAGAACAAATCCCCTTCCTGCAAAGAAAGGGGGTTTTCCAATTTTGGCAACATTGATATCATTAAATACCGGGGGCTATTTGCATCATGAGGGAATTTTATAAAAGGCATTGGAACCTAATTGTAAACATGGGCATTCTAATAGCAACACTGATTATCGCTGCTGTTGCCTTTAAACTGGTAATTCCCTATTTCCTGCCATTTCTACTCGGGCTAATACTGGCTCTGGTTATGGAACCGATGGTCAGGCTTTTTTTAAGGCTCAAAATTTCCCGTATAGCGGCCACCAGCATTTCCATGCTGGTGACTGTTGGCTTTTTGGGGGTCCTGATGTGGCATGCTATATCCACCCTCGTCTGGGAACTGGCAAGAATTATTTCCAACCTCCCTTACTTCATCAGCATACTAAAAAGCAGTTCCTTTCTACTGGCACAAAAGCTACAAACAATATCTGAAGGATTTCCCCCCGAATTTGCTATACACCTGAACAGAAACACCGAAAAGTTTCTAGATATTATATCCGAAAACCTTTCACTCCTTGCCGGAGGTACACTACACCTGATTACCACCCTGCCGAACCAACTGCTAATTGTAGTAATCATGCTCATTGCCACCTTTTTTATTAGCAAGGATCTGCCAAAGATAAAAAAATGGTTTGTTTCCTCCATGCCGGAACAGTTTCAGCGCAAACTATGGTTTATGGCTGATGACCTTTACAAAGCATCTATCGGTTACATTAAGGCCCAGATTATCCTTTCGCTTATTTCCGCTCTGGTAGTCTTTATTGGGCTAATCATTGTGGGTGCAGACTATATAGTCACTGCCTCGCTTTTGAGCGGGCTTTTTAGTCCTGTACCTGTTATCGGGGTAGGTGCTGTTTTTATTCCCCTAATTGTTTTCAACCTGGTGACGGGAAACACATATATGACTGTGGGGCTGCTGATAGTGTTTGCCGTGGTAGTAGCAGTTAAACACTCTCTTGAACCATTGGTTTTAGGGGAAAATATCGGTATTGATCCCCTTGCTGTTTTGATTTCCCTCTACGCCGGGTATGAATTGCTTGGTTTTTATGGTTTTATCCTGGGCCCTTTTGTTCTCATCACCTATAATACACTACATAAGGCAAAAGCCTTTGCCTGGCTTTCCCAGGGAAAGGACAACTGTAAGGACAGCAGCGGCAGCATTCCCTAGTGTACACTCCCCACTATCTGCTTATTTTTATTTTTCAAACCCTGCCGGATGGCTGCTGTGCCAGAGCCAGGCAGTTTCTATAATCGACTTTAAATCCGCGAAGCGTGGGCGCCAGCCCAGTTCTTTTTTAATCCTACCGGATCCGGCCACTAATACCGCCGGATCGCCCGGCCTCCGAGGTCCATATTTCACATTAATAGGCTTCCCTATCACCTCTTCAGCGGTTCTTATTACTTCCAAAACACTGTACCCATTCCCATTGCCAAGATTATATACTGCCCTGTCCCTGCCGGCCGACAGGGCATCAAGTGCCAGGGCATGGGCTACAGCCAGATCACTTACATGGATATAATCCCTGACGCAGGTGCCGTCAGGGGTAGGATAGTCGGTGCCAAAAATTGCTAGGCTTGCCACAGAACCCATAGCTGCTTTTAGCACCAGTGGTATAAGATGGGTCTCTGGGTGGTGATCCTCCCCAATTTTTCCTGCCAGGTCCGCCCCGGCAGCATTAAAATAGCGCAAAGAGGCATAGCGCAGCCCATAGGCACCGCTGTACCAAAGCATGGCTGCCTCGAAAGCCAGCTTTGTTGCACCATATGGGTTTGTGGGCAGAGTCGGGTGATCCTCCATAATAGGTACCTCTATAGGCTCACCGTACACTGCTGCAGTTGAGGAGAATACAAGTTTTAACACCCTCGAGCTAACCATGGCATCCAGTAGGGCCAGGCCTTTGACCACATTGTTCTGGTAATAAGCTGCAGGTTGCTGCACAGATTCTCCAACCAGACTACTGGCAGCAAAATGAACTACCGCTTCGATATTATATTTTTTAAAAGTCTCACTGAGGAGCCTGGCGTCACCGGTATCACCGTGAACAAATTCGATTCCACCCACTGCGGCCCTATGGCCTTTGGACAAATTGTCCAGTACTACTACCCGGTGACCCCTTTCGACTAACTCCAGGACCGTATGGCTACCAATGTAGCCGGCACCACCTGTGACCAGGATATTCACCCTACCAACCCCCAGGATTATTTTCCTTCAATTATAACATATTACAATTGTAGCAATTAAAAAAACGCCGGGTTAGCGACGTTAATCTGTTTGCACCCATATGGCCATATAATACATGGCACCTTCCCTGCATCAGCTGCCACAGGTAACCGGTAGAATACCGGCCTTCAGGCAAGGTGCACCTATTAAATCAGGTGTCTGTTTTTTGTTGCTCCTCTTCACCTTTTTTGACATAAATCACTGCTGTGTGGGGTTTATACCTGGTTTCAGTGCTCTGTATAGTCGGCTCACTGACCTTAATAGGCGGGGGATAGTAGGAGCTAAGGGGTTCATGAATTTTATTCTGATCCTTCCCATTCTTGATTGGCTTGCTATCTGTCATCAAGGCCCGCCTCCTCTATAACCATTATGTTGCCCCTGTTAGGAAGGTTTATACACACATATACGTTCAGGGCTCCCCCAAAATATGCCCCTCCTGCTCCTTGAAGGTCTGAATAACTCTCTCATCTCCAGATGGCCTTTGGGTGGGGGGAGTCTCTATAGCAAAATACTTCACTGTCCCCGCATATATGGCCCAGGCCAGCTTGCCCTGATAGGCCGGATCCTGTAGGAGTTTTTCCTCCGTATCATTTGAAATATATCCTACATCAACCACCACCGCAGCCATTGATGTGTTTCTGGTTGTGTAGTAATCAACCCCTACCGGGTGACTATCTGTACCTTTTAAAACATGGGCCAACTCTGACTGGATATGGCGGCCTGCTTTTTCTCCCTGTTCCGCACCCAGCTGGTAATATACCCGGGCACCGGATCGGTGGGCATCAGGAAAACTGTTTACATGAATGTTAATATACAGATCAGCCTTATTATTGTTGGCTATGGCCACCCGTCGTTCCAGGTCTTCTTTCTTTTTTGCCGCCAGGCCTGTTGTATCGGGATCACTGAGATCTATGTCTGTATCCCGGGTCATTAGAACCATAGCCCCGGCCCGGGCCAGGTTGTCCACCAGCAATTTACTAACAGCCAGATTAATTTCCTTTTCCTGCGCACCAGTTTTGCCAATCACTCCCGGTTCAACACCGCCGTGGCCGGGATCCACAACGATCACCCTGCTTGCCAGCACCGAAGACATTGCCGTAACAACCTCCTTTTCGGCCCTATCATTTTGTTCTCTAACCAGCCAAAAGGATAGGATAGCTAAGACAATTATGGCAGCAAGAATGCGTTTTTTAATTATAATTGTTTTTATAACCACGGAAGACAAAAAATTTTCCCCTTCCTATTACCTTTTATACACCGGAGATTTAAGCCGGCCTGAAGTTGTTCAGCTTTCATGCAGGAACCATTCTTCCTTATTATGGTATGAGGATGGGGGTGATAATATGTGCCAAAGGGGTAAGAAAAATTAATTGCAGAGGTGAGTAAAATTCACTATCCTAGGTAATCCATCTGGTTAGGAGTTGTAAAACCCAGGCCACAGGTTCCAGCACAGCCTGGCTTAAAAGTGTCCCTAGTAGATTTGAAATGGCCAGAAAAAAAACAATCTGTTTTAGCTCTATCTCTTTTCTTACCTTCCGGGCCACATCATCTGTTACCCTGGCCAGAATGGGGTCAACCATCATCACGTTAACGACAATAGCAGCATTTCCCACTATGGAAGCCATCAGTACGGCCGTTGAGCGGAACTCGGGGTAAAGAGCACCCGCATACAAACCGGACAACACATTGACTGTCCACAGGCTATAACTGGCTAAATTCCAGTAAAGAAATCCCTTAGGAATGCTCATTTTCCATGTAAGCAATTCCCTTAAAGTGTCCCTAGATGACATCCGGAACCTGAGTATCCCACTGCCTGGTTTAAACATCGATACAAAAAAGAGATAAATCACCTTAAAAACAGAGCCTGTCCGGCCAAATGATCTTATAGCATTAGAAAAGGAAGTAACAAAACTAGGAATTACCAGCATACCTGCTACCGTGCCCAGGGTGGCACCGAAAATAACAAAGCGAAGTTTGCTGCTCAACTCTACTAATGTTTGCTGATAAAGAGGGCTTTCTAGGGCATTGTTGGGGTACAGCAGCAAGGATTGACCGTAAGCCTCTTCAATAGTGCTTTCTACTGTTGAAGCCAGCAGGGGGGCCTGCAGGGTATTGGCAAAGCTGGCCGCCAGATAAACAACACTGAAAAGGGAAATAGCGGTGGCCAGATGTTTTGTCCTGACACCGGAAAGCCGGGAACTGCGTGTCAGAGTATTGATTAGATTAATAAAAGCAGTTAGCAAAAAAACAAAAAGTAAACGGTCCACCGTTTCCTCCAAAAACATGGTTCACAAATAAATTATAGCACATTATTGCAATAAAAAAGGAAGGTTTTACCTTCCCCTGTTTTAACGCTTACTAAATTGAGGAGCACGACGAGCCTTACGCAACCCATATTTTTTGCGCTCTTTCATGCGCGGATCCCTGGTTAGAAAACCGGCCTTTTTCAAAAGGGGACGAAGATTGGGATCAGCCTGGATAAGGGCCCGGGCAATGCCCATTTTGATTGCGCCGGCCTGGCCACTAATACCGCCGCCAAGAACCTTGGCTTGAACATCAAAGCGTGAAGCAGCCCCGGTCAACTCTATCGGCTGGCGGACAACCATTTCTAGTGTTTGGCGGCCGAAATATTCGTTTATCGGCTTGTTGTTAATCACTACATTACCTTCACCGGGTACAAGAAATACCCTTGCCACAGAATTTTTCCTGCGTCCAGTGCCATAAAACATAACCTGTGCCAACTATTTTTCCTCCTTCCCTATTGCACCTGCCTGGCTTCGGGTTTTTGCGCCTGGTGTGGATGCTCCGGACCACTGTATACCTTGAGCTTCCGAGCCATTTTTGCTCCTAGCCGATTATGGGGCAGCATGCCTGTAATTGCTTTTTCTACAGCCAATTCAGGCCTGGTTTTCATTAGTTTTTCATAATTTATAACCTTCAGACCACCGGGAAACCCGGAATGTCTGTAGTAATTTTTGGTCCTCAGCTTGTTTCCTGTTAATTTAATTTTATCAGCATTGATCACAATAACGTGATCACCTGTATCAACATGCGGTGTGAAATCCGGCTTATGTTTTCCGCGCAGGATCTTGGCCGCCTCCACGGCAAGCCTGCCCAGAACCTTACCTTCAGCGTCAAGTATGTACCACTTGCGGTTTTTCATATCGCCAGGCTTGGCCATAAAGGTCTTCATAATATAGTATTTCCCTCCTTAGATATAAAAGGACATAGCTTAAAGCTTAAAAGTCACAACCATTATTATAATATAAGGAATTTCAGCTGTCAACAATAACTATTGCAGGGGCACCCGGGTAACTATTTTAAATTAGTAAACACCTTTTTCCCTCTATATACTGACAGATCACCCAGGCTTTCTTCAATCCTCAGAAGCTGGTTGTACTTGGCCAGTCGATCCGTCCTGCACGGGGCACCTGTTTTAATCTGGCCGGCGTTAACGGCAACAACCAGATCGGCAATGGTCGCGTCTTCCGTTTCACCACTACGGTGGGAAACCACAGCAGTATATCCGGCCCCCCTGGCCATCTCAATGGCATCAAGGGTTTCAGTGATGGTGCCGATTTGGTTTAGCTTGATTAAAATGGAATTGGCCACACCAGATTCTATTCCCCTGACCAACCTGTCAGTGTTAGTTACAAAAAGATCATCACCCACTATTTGAATCCTTTTCCCCAGTGCTTCAGTTAGTTTAAGCCACCCTTCCCAATCGTCTTCTGCCAGCCCATCCTCGATAGAAATAATCGGATATTTTTCCACCAGCATGGTGTAATACTGCACCATTTCTTCGGCGTTGCGCTTTGCTCCTTCCGCCTCAAAAATGTATTGGCCGTTTTTGTAAAACTCAGTTGCCGCCGGGTCCAATGCAATCATAATTTCATCACCTGGTTTATGCCCCGCAGCCGTTATGGCCTCCATGATCACCTCCAGGGCTTCTTCATTAGACCCGAGCATTGGTGCAAAGCCCCCCTCATCTCCCACCGCAGTGTTGAGGCCCCTCTTTTTTAGTACACCTTTTAGCTGGTGATAGACTTCTGTTCCCATTCTCAGTGCCTCAGCAAAGTTCTGTGCACCAATAGGCATAATCATGAATTCTTGAATATCAACATTGTTATCAGCGTGGCTGCCGCCATTTAAAATATTCATCATCGGTACCGGCAGCACCTTGGCATTGGCACCACCCAGATACTGATATAACGGTAACCTTAGTGATCGGGCCGCAGCTTTGGCGGCAGCCATGGACACAGCCAGGATGGCATTAGCACCAAATCTACCCTTATTGGGTGTTCCATCCAGCTCGATCATGGTTAGATCTATGCCGATCTGATCAGTAGCATCATAACCTTCAATTTCCGGGGCTATAATGGAATTCACATTTTCAACTGCCGACAATACACCCTTACCGTTATATCTCGATTTATCTCCATCCCGCAGTTCTACCGCCTCATAGGCGCCGGTAGAGGCTCCCGAGGGAACAGCAGCCCTGCCCCTGGTTCCATCTTCCAGGTACAGATCCACCTCCACGGTAGGATTGCCGCGTGAATCCAGTATTTCCCTGGCTATGATTTCTTCGATAATAGTGGACATAGATATCACTCCTTGGTTGTTATTAGTGTATCTCCGGTCATCTCTGCCGGCTTAGGTATTCCCAGTAGTTGTAGAATGGTAGGTGCTATATCACGTAAACTCCCTTGTCTCAGCTTTACACCATCCACATCCTGCCCTATAAATATAAAAGGCACCGGGTTGGTGGTGTGGGCTGTCACCGGGTGACCATCGCCGTCTACCATCATATCTGCATTACCATGATCAGCAGTGATTAGGGCTATACCGTCTTTGTCCAGGACAGCTTGTACTACCTTCCCTAAACAATTATCCACGACTTCCAGTGCCTTTATTGTGGCGTGCATATCCCCAGTATGCCCCACCATGTCGGGATTGGCATAATTCATTATTATTACCTTATATTGGCCTGATTCCATTGCTGTCAGGAATTTTTCCGTCACCTCCGGTGCACTCATCTCCGGTTTAAGGTCATAGGTAGCCACCTTGGGCGAAGGAACCAGGATCCGATCCTCCAGGGGGTTTGGCTCCTCAACACCGCCATTAAAAAAAAATGTAACATGGGCATATTTTTCGGTCTCCGCCAGGCGAAGCTGCTGCATCTGATTTTTACCCAGCACCTCCCCCAGTGTGTTTTCCAGGGATGCCGGTTCAAAAGCTACCGGCGCATTAATGTTTTTATCATAAAGTGCCATGCAGGTGAAGTGCACATCTGGGCAGCCCCTTTTTCTGGTAAAACCCTTAAAATCCCTGTCGGTAAAGGCCCTGGTAATTTGGCGGGCTCGATCCGGTCGAAAATTAAAGAAAATGATCGCATCACCGTCTGTTATGTTGGCTAAAGTGTCGCTGTGGCGATTGACCATAACGGTAGGTTGAATAAACTCATCCGTCTCATTTCTATGGTAGCCCAGGTCAACTGCCTCCAAAGCAGTCTCCGTACGGATACCCTCGCCATAGCACATAGCATTAAATGCACGTTCAGTACGCTCCCAGCGGCGGTCCCTGTCCATACCATAATAGCGTCCCATGACTGTGGCTACGGCGCCCAGGCCGATTTCCCCAAACTTTTGCTCCAGGGATGCAAAATACCCTTTGGCATTGGCAGGCGGTACGTCACGTCCGTCAAGAAAAGCGTGGACAAACACGTTTTGCATGTTCTGCTGCTTCGCCAGGTCAAGTAGGGCAAACAGATGGCTGATATGGCTATGCACCCCACCATCTGATAGAAGGCCCATTAAATGCAAAGCACTATCATTAGTTTTAGCATGATTTATAGCATCCAGCAATACCTTATTCCGAAAAAAGGAACCTAGCCTAATCTCCCTGGTAATCCTGGTCAGCTCCTGATATACTACCCGGCCGGAACCTATATTCAGATGGCCCACTTCAGAGTTCCCCATTTGGCCTTCCGGCAAGCCTACATTCTCACCGGAACAGGCCAGGACAGTATGCGGATATTTGGCCAGAAGGCTACTATAGTTGGGCAGATTAGCCCTGGCTATAGCGTTTCCCTCAATCTGGGGTCCCACACCCCAGCCATCCAGTATCACCAGGGCAAGTGGCGTTGTCACAAGCGTCATAACCTCCAAAAAGGTGTGTTAAAGAAGCAGCTCCTCTAACACACCTTGTTTATCTTCTGGTTTCACAAGTCTTTTTTATTATTTCAGTAAAGCTTTCTACCTCCAGGCTAGCCCCACCTACAAGAGCCCCATCAATGTCCCTTTTGGACATCAGCCCGACCGTATTTTCTGGTTTAACACTACCACCATAAAGAATACGTACATTCCCAGCTGCGTTTGATCCGTATTGTCCCCCCACAGTTTCCCTAATGTGGGCTATTACCGACTGGGCATCCTCATCAGAGGCGCTCCTTCCCGTACCAATAGCCCAAACAGGCTCATAAGCTATAACCACCTTCCCCACTAGCTCGGGAACAAGATTGGCCAACCCTGCCGTCACCTGAGCATGGACCACCTTCTCAGTGGCACCCATATCACGCTCTTCCAGGGTTTCACCGACACACATAATCGGGGTTAGTGCATGACCTAAAACAGCTATAACCTTCCTGTTTATTTTTTCATCGGTTTCTCCGAAATACTGCCGGCGTTCCGAATGGCCGATGATTACATATTTACATCCCACATCTTTGAGCATCAGTGGTGACACTTCTCCTGTAAAGGCACCCGCATCCTCCCAGAAAACGTTTTGGGCCCCCAACAAAACACCGGAACCATGCAAGTTATCTGACATTAGCGTTAGGGCAGTAAAAGGTGGGCATAGAACCACCTCTACACGTGAGAACTCAATTGCTGTTTGCCTGATAGCCCGGACAAAGGTTAAGGCCTCAGGCAAGATTTTAAACATTTTCCAATTTCCTGCAATAATCGGTTTGCGCAGCACCGGACCACCATTCCTTTCTATGTTGAAAAACAGGTTGTCATTTTTCCAGAAGAACGGCCACTCCGGGAAGGACTTTACCCTCTAGAAACTCCAGAGAGGCACCGCCTCCGGTGGAAATATGAGTTATTTTTTCTGCCACACCTGCTTTCTTTATTGCCGAAACAGAATCTCCACCACCAATTACTGTGGTAGCCTTGCTACTAGCCATGGCCAGCGCAATTGCCTCAGTGCCCCGGGCAAAGGGTTCCATCTCAAAAACACCCATGGGGCCATTCCATACTATGGTACTGGCAGCTTCCATGGCCCCTGTAAATTCAGCTATACTCTTTCGGCCAATGTCCAGGGCCATCCATTCGGCTGGAATCTGGTTAACAGGTACTGTTCTCTGCTCAGCATCAGGGGCAGCACCAGGTGCCACAACCACATCCAGGGGCAAGAGCAAATTTACCCCCTTGTTTTTTGCCTTGGCCAGTAAGCCCTTGGCCAGATCAACCTTGTCTGCCTCCAATAGTGATTTGCCCACATCATAACCTTGAGCCTGTAAAAATGTGTTGGACATACCGCCGCCTAAAATTACTGTGTCTACCTTATCCAGCAGGTTGGAAACAACAGCAATTTTATCTGATACCTTGGCCCCCCCCATAATGGCCACAAATGGCCGCTCCGGATGGACCAAAAGCCGGCCCAGAATATCCAGCTCTTTTTCCATTAAAAAGCCCGCCACCGCAGGTAAAAATTCGGATACACCGACAGTGGAGGCATGGGCCCGATGGGCCGTTCCAAAAGCATCATTCACGTAAATATCGGCCTGCTGTGCCAACTGCTGTGAAAATTTTTCATCATTTTTTTCTTCTTCTGGGTGAAAACGGACATTTTCGAGTAATATTACATTGCCGCCACGCATCCTGCCAATAGCCTCTACTACTAAAGCCCCCACACAGTCATCGATCTTTGCAACCTCCCGACCAAGCAGTTCGGAGAGTCTTTGGGCCACCGGATCCATCCTGTATTCCTCGTTAATGTGTCCTTTGGGGCGCCCCAGATGGGATAAAAGAATTACCTTTGCACCATGTTCAACAAGATAGTTTATCGTTGGGAGCGCCTCAATAATCCTTGTGTCGTCTGATACGTGGTTGTTTTTGTCCAGAGGGACATTAAAGTCGACCCGCACCAGCACCCGTTTGTCCTTTACATCAATATCCCTGATGGTTTTTTTAGCCACAACTGCGACACCTCCACTCCATAGTCCCTATAAAGCGCCGTAAAATAGGGCAGCTCACCCGTGCGCTAATAGCACCTTCGGGAAGGGCTGGGATCACCAGCTAGATGAACTGTCTTTATTTCACAGCGCTTTTACCGTACATGGCAACCATATTTTTTTAAAACTCCCGTCGGTTCCCTTTCTACTCGCCCCGCGAGGCCATGTATGCCAGTAGATCAAGTACCCGTTCGGCATAACCCCATTCGTTATCATACCAGGCAATAACCTTGACCATGTTTTCACCAACAACCATCGTTGATGTAGCATCAACAATCGCAGAATGGGGATCCCCCTTGAAGTCTGTGGATACCAGAGGAAGTTCGGTATAACCCAGAACACCCTTTAAATCCCCGGCTGCGGCTTCCTTTAAAGCAGTATTAACATCATCTGCTGTCACTGTTTTTTCTAATTCTACTACCAGATCCACTGCTGAAACGGCAGGCAGGGGCACTCTGATGGCAAAACCATTAATTTTGCCCTCTAATTCGGGCAATACCAGCGCCACTGCCTTTGCTGCCCCTGTAGTAGTGGGAATAAGGGAAAGGGTGGCGGCCCTGCCCCGCCTCATGTCCCGGTGGGGCATATCAAGAAGCTGTTGATCATTGGTAAAGGCGTGCACAGTAGTCATCAAGCCCTTGACAATGCCAAACTGCTCATTTAGTACCTTGGCTACAGGAGCCAGGCAGTTGGTGGTACAGGAGGCGTTTGAAACTACATGGTGCCGGCCGGGATCATATTCTTCTTCATTAACACCCATTACTACAGTAAGGCACTCGCCACCTTTTGCCGGACCCGTTAGGATCACCTTTTTGGCGCCCGCCTGGATATGCCCAGCGGCAACAGCCGGGTCGTTTAACACTCCGGTTGACTCAACCACGTAATCTACACCTAGTTCTTTCCAGGGCAATCGGGTCGGCTCCCTTTCCGCCAGGATTTTTATCTGGTGACCATTAACTACGACAGCATCTTGCGTGGAATCAACCTCTTGATCAAAAACACCATAGATAGAATCATATTTAACCATATGCGCTATAGATTGAGCGTATGTGTCGGTAACTTGGATCCGCCTGGATTTATGATTTACTGCCATTACCTCAATGTCCGGGCGCTTTAGTGCGCACCTTAACACATCACGGCCAATTCTACCCAATCCATTAATCCCAATTTTATACCCCATTATTATACGCTCCCTTCAGTAGTATCCTTACCCTTGATAAATATAATTACTATTCTGTATACTCCGTTCTTATTCTCCGCTTCTTTTCCAGATCCTGCCCTGTGCCGTTTTTCGAAGGACAAAATAAAACCTAAATTTCCCGCCCCTCCCCTATAAAATGACGTTATTATTGCCCCAAACAAGACCGGAAAAAGGAAACTCGTTTGCTAACCACTAATACCTGATTCTTTTCCCGATGGCGGGAATGTTTAGTTCACTACGGTATTTGGCCACAGTACGTCTAGAAATTTTAATTCCCTTTTGTTTTAGGAGATCCGATATTTTTTGATCATTTAAAGGTACCCGGCTGTCTTCCCCGGCAACAATTTCCTGGAGCATCTCCTTAATGCAAACAGATGATATTGTAGATCCGGTAATACCATGCAAACCGGTACAAAAAAAGCTCCTCATTTCAAGTATACCCCTGGGAGTCTGCATATATTTGTTGGAGGTAGCCCTACTAACAGTGGATTCGTGCAGACCGACCTTTTCCGCAACATTCCTCAGGTTGAGGGGTTTTAAATATTTGATACCGTGGTCCAAAAAGTCCCTCTGCATGTCCACCAAACAGTTTGCTACCTTGTATAAAGTTAACCTTCTTTGTTCTATACTCTTAATCAGCCAGATAGCTGCGTTCAGTTTGCCTTCAACATAATTACGGGTTTGAGAATCGTAGTTCTTTTCCTTGGTCAGCACAGAACGATAGGTAGAGTTGATCTTTATTTTTGGGGAAAACGAATCATTAACTAGAATTACATATTCCCCTTCCACCTTTTCCACAATAACATCAGGAACGATATAGCGGTTATTACCGGAGTCTGAAAAGTTACGCCCCGGTTTAGGGTCTAATGTCTTTAATATGTCGGCTGCCTTTTGGATTTCTTGCACACTTACGCCCAACTCATGGGCTATCCTGGTAATCTTCCCATCGGCCAGATAGCCAAGATAGCCTTCAATTAAATATTTAACAATCTCATTTTCAATGCCAAAAGCACTATACTGGATCATTAAGCACTCTTGCAGATTCCGGGCTCCGACTCCCGGCGGATCAAAACCCTGAATTAAAAGCAAAGCCCTTGCCACCTCAATTTGACTCACCTTCAACCTATCTGCAACTTCTTCCGGTGACATCCGCAGGTAGCCTTTTTCGTCAATATTGCCAATTAGATATTCAGCAATTAAACGTTCCCTGTTTGTACATGGATTTAAACGGAGCTGTGAAAGTAGGTATTCGGTAAATGTGGGAATACGGGATATAAAATTTTCATAATTGTATTCTTTTTGTTCCCATTTTCCTCCCTGTAGATCCAGTCCCAGATCACTACTGTCCTGGAAATACAACTCCCAGTCAAGATCATATTCCTTATTATCCTCTGCCCCATCCCCCTTATCCTTGTCCAAGGATTCAAGACCTTTTTCCCGATCATCATTATCTAGTTCCAAAAGGGGGTTTTCCTGAAGCTGTTGTTCAATGTATCCGGTAAGTTCAAGTGAGGAGAGCTGTAGTACTGCTATCGCCTGGCGTAACTCCGGGGTCATAATCAATCTCTGTGTTTGCGCTATATTCAGCTCATAGCCCATTTTCACTGCGAACTCACTCCTCAAAAAAAAATGGCGGTTCATGTTGTAATTAGTTCTCCGAAAAAAGGGCGTTTTCCTGCCCCAAAATCTGAATCATAACAAGATGCCTGTGACGCATCCTACCTTTTTATGTGCAGTAACCCATACCCTTGAAACAAAATCATATTTTGCTGTCCCGTATTTTTCTAGCGATCTCCGCAATTTTTCTCAGGCGGTGGTTGACCCCCGACTTGCCAAGGGGTGACTGCATTAATTTCCCCAGTTCAGCCAGGCACACACCAGGGTACTTCAACCGCAACTCCGCAATTTCCCTCAGGGGTTCGGGTATTTTTTCCAGCCCCAGGGTGTCACTAATAAGATTAATATCTTCTATCTGCCGAATGGAAGCATTCACTGTTTTATTGAGATTTGCTGTTTCACAATTGACCAGACGGTTGACATTGTTTCGCACATCCTTATAAATCCGAGCACTTTCAAAGTTTAGCAGGGCAGTGTGAGCACCGATAATATTCAAAAACCTCACTATATGATCACTTTCTTTTAGATAAACAACATTCCAATTCTTTCTCCGGGTAAACTTGGTAACCAAATGGCTTTTATTCATTAGCCTACCAATCGCCTCGGCAAATATTTTATTGTCAGTGATAATCTCCAGGTGGTAATTCCTTTCCGGCCGGTTAACAGAACCTCCGGCGAGAAAAATACCCCGCAGGTAGGCACGCCGGCAGCATTCACGGCGTAAAAGGTTGCGGGGCGCTATATCTCTTAGAAAACCTGATTCATCCAGCATGCCCAGCCTGTGGAGAATGTCACTTCCCCCCTGCCGCAAGGGAACACGAATCAGATAGATATAGTTTTTTTTCAATCGTTTTTTTCTCTGCACCAATACCTCTGTCTGCAAGCCGAAGAGATCCTTTACAAGCGTTAATATTTTCCTGGCAACAGCTGCGTTTTCCGTTGTAACATGCAAAAAGAAACGTTGACCACTGCTAATCTGGACACTACCGTTCATTTTGATTAGGGCGGATAGCTCAGCTAGACGACAGCAGGGACGCCGGCCCAAAATACGGGCTAATTCGTTTTTGGTTACTGTCGAAAAAGACAAAACCATACCCCTCTTTCATTTTGCATATATTATATCACAAAAAAACACCCCGCCATGAGGTGCTGTATTTGGCAATCTGGCAAACCAAGACAATATTATCCTAAAATAAAAACAGGCCAACAATGATGATAATCTGCTACTAGAGCCCCCTTAAATACATTTTTTCTCCTTGCGGCACCTTATCGGGGTTAACAAGCTCCAATATGGCCCCTGCCAGCCTATCGGGGTGATGTCGAACAACATCTGTTTTATAGATGAAATCGCTACTGACGACCTTGACGCCAAGCCTTTTTATCTCGCTGATATCTGCTCTCACCGGTTCAGCCCCCTCATGCAGGTAGCGGAATAAAAGCCTTGGTAGTATCTCTCCGTTGTTCAGGATTACATAATCTAATAATTTACCGGTGTGGTTGATAATCGCCTGCAGGTGGGCAGAAGCGGTGTAGCCGACAGTCTCGCCCGGTTGGGTCATGACGTTACACACATAAATCTTGGTAGCCTGTGCCCTGGCCAACGCCTCCGGTATGCCTTTTACCAGCAGGTTAGGAATTATGCTGGTATAAAGGCTTCCCGGCCCCAGCACAATAGCATCGGCCTCCGCAATAGCTGTTAGCGCCCCTGC
This sequence comes from Peptococcaceae bacterium, assembly GCA_012518875.1. Taxonomy (GTDB): domain Bacteria; phylum Bacillota; class Desulfotomaculia; order Desulfotomaculales; family Pelotomaculaceae; genus Syntrophopropionicum. The sequence goes on along the minus strand of JAAYRI010000069.1, from coordinate 53,164 downwards.
TAGCGGTAAACAGCGAGATGGCTTGAGATAGACCCTTTTGATAACACCATTGGCGAGGGGTATTTTGGACTCGCCTTTTACCACCCTGCCATCCATTAGTTCAGCATACAAGGTCACATCAGAAAGCGTTGCCGGCAATACCTGACCACGAATAGCCAGGACTTTGCTCAAATTTCTCACTGCTAGATCGAACCTACCGGTTATATCAGCTAGGGCAGCCAGCAACAAGTTGCCCATACTATGCCCCGCCAACCCACCATTGGAAAAACGGTATTGCAGCAGCTCCTCCATTAATGGCTCTTTATCAGCCAGGGCAACCAGGCAATTCCTTATATCCCCCGGTGGTAATATTCCCAACTCACCCCTCAGGCGCCCCGAACTACCGCCATCATCAGCCACAGTCACAATAGCAGTGAGATTACTGGTATGTTTTTTTAAACCACGCAGCAATACCGATAGCCCTGTCCCACCACCGATAACCACAATTTTTGGCCCACGTTTTAAACTTTGTCTGGCGTAAATAATATCCGCCGCCTGGTCCTCCTCACCCGGAGCAAGCGCACTCGCTATGGAATGAAATGCCTTAAGAATACTGAGAACCATTGTGCCCAAACCGGCTATAACAATAACGATTCCAACCGGTTTGCTATACCCATCACCTAAAAAAATGTTCTCCCAATGATGGAGTGAATGGGCAAAATCCCCCAATAGCCCACCTTTCATTGAAAGATCAACACCGAGCAAGGCTATTAAGAAACTAGCCAGGGCAAGAAACAACCACCGTTTTATTTTCATCCCAGGGTACAGCCATTTGAGCACGACCATTTTTTAGCCCCTATATCTAATTTATCAGCAATCAGCAAGTTAACCAAAACAAGATATTTTTATGGCCTATTTATATCTCTGTGCCGCACTGTTACCCGGTATTTTTTGTTGCCCAGGATGTCACCAAGCCTATTGGCCAGGGCTACCGACCTATGCCTGCCTCCTGTACAACCAATGGCAATTGCCAGGGTTGTTTTACCTTCATTAATGTATTCTGGGATTAGAAATTCCACAAAATCTATAAATTTGTTCATAAATTTTTCTGTTACTGGAGATTTGAAAACATAGTCTAAAACAGCCCTATCGTTGCCGGTTAAATTGCTCAGTTCCGGCTGGTAGTGCGGGTTAGAAAGAAAACGTACATCAATAACCAGATCAGAGTCCAGCGGTATGCCATATTTAAAACCAAAGGACACCACTGTCACGTGCAGGCCGGGATGACCGGTTTGATCAGCGAAAATCGCCGCAATTTCATCCTTTAACTGTTTTGGCACCAGGCCTGAGGTGTCAATTATTTTATTTGCACAGCCCCGTAATTCCTGTAACAAACTGCGCTCCTTACGGATAACCTCCAATACCTCCCCATAGGTGCTCAGGGGGTGTCGACGCCTGGATTCCTTAAAGCGTCCCACCAGGGTTTCATCGGAGGCCTCCAAGAAGAGAATTTCATAGTGGATACCCCGGTTATTAAGATCATAAAGGACCTCAAACAGGGCGTTAAAAAACTCCCCTCCCCTAATATCTACACCCAATGCTATTTTATTAATCTTATTAGCCGCCTGTGCACATAGGTCAGCAAATTTAAGAATTAGGGCCGGAGGCAGGTTGTCAATGCAATAGTAACCCAGGTCCTCCAAACTGTGGAGGGCCTGGGTTTTACCCGCCCCAGAAAGACCGGTAACAACAACAAGTTTTGGTGCAGTCATGGCAACCCTCCATTATAAATGTAAAACCCCACCAGGCTCCCAGATATAACCTACCTAAAGCGCATTTATTATCATCTCTACCGGGAAACGCAACCTTTTCACCAGAGCCAGCCCAGAGGTAAACTCTCCCACATTTTTCGGGGAATGAGCATCGCTGTTTATAACCAGTTTCGCTCCCCACCGGGCAGCAGCATGTACTATTTCTTCTTTATTATAGTTATGGCCGGTGTTAATCTCAAGAGCAGTCTCCATTTTAGTGCAGGCCCTGGTGAGTTCATTTATATCCACAGGCAACATTAAATCAGGATGGCTAATGATGTCAACCGGGTAGATATGAATAGTTTCTATTATAGCCTTGGTGTTGGCATTACGCATTTTTTCTTGCAGATTCCTACTGAACCTGAGGCCCAGGTTTGGTAGTGTATAAAACAAGGCTTCCTTTAGGTTCTCTGGAATGTAGTAGGGATGGTGTCCGACAATCAAAAGGTCCAGCTGCTTAATTATACTACTGGGCAAATCAATACTGCCGTCCCTGCTAATCACTGCTGCCTCCGCCCCCACCAATACCTTAATATCAGGGAATAAGGAGGCGAGAGCTACAGCTTCCTCCTTGATGGTGATAAATGTTTCCGGCTTAGCCACACCAATACCTATGCTACCTGGGCCATGGTCGGTTAAAGCAACCTCCTTTAGACCCCGCTTGCTGGCTGCATCTATGTTTTGGGCTGGGGTCCCCTGACCGTCACTGTATTTTGTATGGGTGTGATAGTCCGCAAAAAGTTTCACTCCGCCGCTAACTCCCATTTAAGAAAATCAATAGCCTTGACGGGTCCGGGATCGATGCCGTATAACGCCGCCAGATACAGACTGGCATAGTCACCTGTGTACACCAGGGAAAACAACCTGGCCAGATCTCCCTCACCGGAGGACCAGACCTCAGTAACACCGTCTATAGTATCTTTTATTATATCCTTTGTAACTTCGATACGTTTTTGTATCCTTGGGTGGTCCTGCTTATCCCTGAGGATAACCAGGTGAATTTTGTTCAGGACCTCAAGGGGATATTCAAAACCAACTATTTCATTATGGTTTAGTTCAGGAAACACATTCCAATAAGCAGGTGCCTTGGCATTTTCATTTATTTGTCCCTTCCACCTCTGGGCCACCACCTCAGTGGTACCAGTTACACCCCAAATAACAGGTAGCTTTTTATATAGCTTATGGGCGAGTTGCTTGGAGACATTTTCCTCCCGGGGCGACTCAGGCCCAATTTTTTTCTGCAGTTCCTTTATAAATCCGGCCATAGCTGTTGTTTCATCAGTCATGTCCGGAAGCATACCCAGCCGCTGTAGAATCACAAGGGTGGGAATAAACAAATAGCCCGTGGCAGCCCTTGGGGCACAACCTGTAGGTATTCGCACAAGGGGAACACCGTCCTTTTCTACCATTCCGGCCAATTCCCCCCCGGTGGTTATAGCAATAACAGAAGCACCTCTGGCTCGTGCCTCCTTGTAAGCGCTCAAGGTTTCCTCAGTATTGCCGGAGTAACTTACCGCAAACACCAGAGTATCCGGTCCCACAAATCCGGGAAGGGAATAGTCTCTGTTTACCGTAATCGGCACCTGTATCTTGTCGGCTGTATAAACCCTGAGCAAATCCCCTCCTATAGCCGAACCACCCAAACCAGTGACAACAATATTGGAGATAGCTTCAATTGACGGCAATTCAACGCTGCTGCAAATATCCCTGACAGCCAAAAGACACTGGGCCGGTAACCCAGCTAGAGCATCGATCATACCGGTGGAATCCAAACGGCACAAACCTTCGAGGTTATTTAGATCAAATTGTTGCACCACCATATAAAAAACTCCCCTCCAAATCCTTAATTTTTTTTGCCCCAGGCGGCTCAATTTCCAGGATATCCTCAATATAAGCCCGCAATACCTCAGCCACACCCCAGGCCTGGGCTATGGTACCCCTGGGAACAGCCGGTTCATCCCCGTCAAATATTTCCGAAATATAGCCCACACCATGATCATGCAGATGATCCCAAAAAGGTGAAATAAATAGCTGGGCTTGTTCGCGACTGGCCTTATTGTAATGATGGGCCCGGCGGTAGGCGGTAATAAAGGGACCAATTAACCAGCTCCAAGCTGTCCCCTGGTGGTAGGCCCCATCCCTTTTAACACGATCACCCCTATAGATTCCCACATAAGCCGGATCCCATGGCGACAGGCTACGAATACCATAGGTTACATAGAGTTCCGACCAGACCTTTTGCACGACACTCCTCATCTGTTTGATGGTTAGCATACTGTATGGAAGGCTTGCTGCCAACAACTGATTGGGCCTGACACTTTTGTCCACTCCATCAATAGAAACCACGTCATTGAGGTAGCCACCTTTTTCGTTCCAAAATTTTTGCTGAAAACCTTTTTTAATCCTTTCCGGTAATGCTGCATATTCAGGTTTTTCCCCCAGTAGTTTAGAAACGGTGTTGAGTATCATCAGGGAATTATACCAAAGAGCGTTTATCTCCACAGCCTTGCCGTGCCTGGGTGTCACTACCCAGTCGTCTACCTTGGCGTCCATCCAGGTAAGCTGGACATGGGGCGACCCGGCCTGCAACAAACCATCTTCATCCATAGCAATATTATATTCAGTGCCGGTCATATACCAGTGGATAATATCTTTAACTTCCGGGAAAAGACACTCCCTGACAAATTCAAGGTCGGCTGTATATAGGAGATATTTATAGACAGCATTAACAAACCAGAGGGAAGCATCTACTGTATTGAATACCGGTTCATTCTGGCCGTCAAAAAAGGCATTAGGCATAAGCCCTTGCCGACAATGATGCACAAAGGTTTGTAGGATTTCCCTTGCTTCCTGGAACCTCCTGGTAACCAGGGTCAGCCCGGGCAAGGATATCATAGTGTCCCGGCCCCAGTCAGCAAACCAGGGATAGCCTGCTATAATAGTCTTTTTACCGGTTGAAGATCGCTGCACAATAAATGCATCTGCTGCGCAGGCCAAACAACGTATAAAATAATCCTCACTGCCCACTTGATCAACAACCCGGCAAATCCGTTCTTTTTCATTTTTAAGCAGGTCCATACCGTTAGCGCTAACTGCATCTCCTGTAGTAGCGATTACAGTGAACGTTTTATTCTCTCCCGGGGAGAGCGGCACCTCAAAATATCCCGGTATATATAGATCCTCATAGGGGTTTCCACCCCTTTCTTCCTCCACTGCATATACCAGATCGTTGTACCATGTCCCATCTTCGGTGTAACTGCCGGCATCACAGGAAAGCCTCAGCCAGGGAAGACCATCCCTGCCTTTAATCGAAACAGAACTACCGATAATAGATTGGCTAAAGTCAATTTCTCCCCGTCGGGTAATATGATGGTGCCCACGACAGTTTACCATTGGGGTTAGCCTGAGCATAGCGGGCCAGGTACCGTTTAGTACCCGGTATAATATTACAGTGGTGTTGGCCCCATGCACCATAAAAACAGTTTTCTCCAGAAAGTTATCACCAAAACTATATACAAAAGTAGGAAACGGATTTATTTTTACCTGCTGGAGGTGAATAAAACCATGCTGGGTAAAACCGGATGCATGCTGGTTGGCAGCAAAATTATAGGTGCAGGGTTCACAAGAAAAACGCTCATCCATCTTGCTCAGTAATACAATGCGCCTACCGGGAGGTCTTTGGGCGGCGATTAATAAACCATGATATTTACTTGTATTGGCGTTAATAATGGTCCCCGAAGCATAACCCCCGATGCCGTTAGTGACCAACCATTCTTTTTGGGCCCCCTGTTCAAAGGTACGCCAGTCATTTTTACCAAAGTAATACATCCTATGACCACCCCTTCCCATTAACACTAGAATGATCCGAGGTCTGTCAATTTATTCTGGAATACAGGCTGCATAGGTTATTAATATCTAACAGGAACAAACTTTTCAAGTGCCTCCACCACACCATCACCATATGGGGCAGTTGTCACATAATCGGCGTATCCCTTAATTTCTTCCCTGGCATTGGCCACCACTACACCTAGCCCGGCATAGTTCAACATGTCCAAATCATTATATCCATCCCCTACAGCCATGATTTCATCTCGTTTTATCCCCAAATAGGAGGCCAGGAAAGCCAGGGCCTGACCCTTGGTAGCCTCCCTATGGGCAAATTCAAGGAAATATGGCTTGGATTTACTAATGGCAATTTTTCCTTCATAGAGTGGGGTCAATTCATCCTTTAGCTGGTCAATCAACGGTTCTTCCGCAATAGCGATTACCTTTGTCGGATCCCGATCCAGGTATTCAAGCAAATTTCCCACCATTTCCACCTCCACCCCAGCTATAGCCGCATAGTGACTCCCCTCCTCACTATCATGTTCCATCAGCAGACGATCATCTAGATAGCCGTTCAGGTGGTAACCATATCGATGAATCCTGGCAATAACCTCCCGGGCATACACCAACGGTAAAGGCTTGTCTACCAGTACCTCACCGGAAAGTGAGTTTTTTACCAGGGCCCCCTGGTAGGTAATCAGTGGAATATTCACATCAAGTGATCGGGCAATCCGGGCTGCCGATTGATACATACGCCCGGTGGCCACAGTAAAATAAATGCCTGCCGCCCTAACGGCAGCTACAGCAGCCTTGACTCTATTGGTAACCACCAAATCCTTGGATAGCAATGTATCGTCCAGATCCACAGCCACTAATTTAACCTTGTGTGAAATGGGATCCCCTCCAAGTTCCCCAGGGACACCACCAGGATCCTCCCCTAGAAATTTTTCGTGATGCATTTTTACCCTCCAATACACACTGTAACAAAAGAATGCCTTAGCCAAACACCTGAATTATTATACATATTATACCAGACTATTGTAGTCTGGCCTCCTTTTAATCCTAACTCCAGTATATTAAAAAACCGAATGAAAAGAACAGCCCTGGGTCCGGCCCCATTTATCTATGAAAGAATTCATACACAGCTTGAGCAGATTTTTTGGTCATCCCTTTCACCGCAGATAGCTGTTCCGGGGTGGCTTTTTCGATTTCCCTCAGGGAACCAAAGGCCTTTAGTAGGGCCCGGCGCCGTACCTGACCAATGCCCTCCACCTCATCCAACAAAGACTTCATACCTGCCTTGCCCCTGACATTGCGGTGGTAGGATAAGGCAAAACGGTGAGCTTCATCCCGCAAGCGCTGCAGCAAACGTAGGGCAGGGGAATTCTTATTAATCTCAATCGGATTAGTGCAGCCCTCAGCAAATATGTGTTCTTCCCTTTCAGCTATACCGAAAGCTGGTATATGGGAAAACCCCAATTCCCGCATCACATGTCGGGCCGCAGATAACTGACCCTTACCCCCGTCTACTATTACCAGGTCGGGCAGTGTAAAAAACTTGGCCTCCCGGCTGGAAATTAAACCGGCATCCAGTAACTTCTGCTCCTCTGCTGCCCTTTTAAAACGCCTGCCCAGAACTTCCTGAATGGAAGCAAAGTCATCAGGCCCATTAACAGTGCGGATCCTAAAACGGCGGTATTGTTGATTTGCAGGCTTGCCATCGATAAAGACCACCATCGAGGCAACGCTATTGGTCCCCTGGGTGTTGGATATATCATAGCACTCCATGCGGCGGGGTGGATCCGCTAAACCCAATTCCTGGGCCAGCCCGGCGAGGGCCTCAGCAGTGTCCTCCCGGCGCAATGACTTTTTCGTAAGATGCTGTTCCAGGGTTAGCCGGGCATTGTCCATAACCATGTCAACCAGCTTTTTCTTATCACCACGTTGGGGCACCTTCAAAACCACTTTGGAACCCTTTTTCCCTGTTAGCCACTTTTCAATTACAGCCTGTTCCTCTTTTACCCCAGCAGCCAGAAGCACCTCTTTGGGTACAAAATCCACATCTGTGTAATATTGTTTGAGAAATAAGGTGATTATTTCCTCATGGCACAGGCTTTCCACCCCCTGCAGCATAAAATGCTCCCTACCAATAAGCTTGCCGCCTCTTACAAAAAATATCATTACACAGGCTTCATCCTCATCGCCGGCACCAGCAGCAGCTATCATGTCCTGATCCTCAAAACCACTGGTAATAATTTTTTGTCTCTCAATCACATCTCGCAAAGCCCGCAACTGATCTCGCAGGCGTGCTGCAAGTTCAAAGTCCAGGTCAGCCGCAGCCTTTTCCATCCGTGCAGCCAATCGCTTGATTAGATCATCCTGTCTTCCTTCTAGAAAGAGGCACATTTCGTTAATCATTTCACGGTACTTGTCCTGATCAACCTGACCAACACAGGGACCAAGGCAGCGTTTGATGTGGTAGTTCAGGCACGGCCTTTCCCTAGCAGGCAGTGTTTTTTGCTTACAGGAGCGAAAAGCAAAAATTTTTTTTAAAAGTCGCAGGGTTTCATTTATGGCCCCTACCCTGGTGTAGGGGCCAAAATACCTGGATCCATCCTTAACCCGGCGGCGTGTAATCATCACCCGTGGGAAGTCATCAGCCAATGTTACCTTAAGGTAAGGATAGCTCTTATCATCCTTGTACATAACATTGTAACGAGGCCGATATTCCTTGATAAGGTTCTGCTCCAGGATTAGCGCCTCAACCTCCGAATCAGTCACAATAGTATCAAGGTCGGCCACCTTCCCCAGCATCACCTTCGTTTTCGCCGGTTGCTGGGCACCAGGCTGAAAATAAGAGCGGACCCTGTTCTTAAGTGAAAGAGCTTTACCAACATAGATTACCTTACCCTCTTTATCCCGATAAAGGTAAACCCCCGGCCTGGTCGGCAGGAGCTTTAACTTTTCTTCCAGCTGCAATGAAAGCACCACTTTCAAGATTTAAAAATATTTTATAGTACCTTTTGTAGAAACATGCCGGTATAGGAGCTCGGCACCACGGCTATTTCCTCCGGGGTACCTGTGGCCAGCACCTGCCCGCCATTATTTCCTCCCTCTGGGCCCAGGTCAATAATATAGTCGGCGGTTTTGATTACATCAAGGTTATGTTCAATTACTAACACAGTGTCACCTGCCTCAACTAATCGGTGCAAAACCTTTAGAAGCCGGTCAATATCGGCCATGTGCAGTCCGGTAGTTGGTTCATCAAGAATATAAAACGTCTTACCGTTGGATCTTCTGGATAACTCGGTAGACAGTTTTACCCGCTGGGCTTCGCCACCGGATAAGGTTGGAGCCGGTTGTCCCAGACGGATATATCCCAGGCCTACATCTTGCAACGTCTTTAGCTTGCGGTGGATCTTGGGTATTGGATGAAAAAAATCTGCCGCTTGATCCACAGTCATTCCCAATACGTCGGCGATGTTTTTTCCCTTGTATTTGATCTGCAGTGTCTCCCTATTGTAGCGCAAACCCTTGCACACCTCACAAGGAACGTAGACGTCCGGCAGAAAGTGCATTTCTATTTTAATAATGCCGTCCCCGCGGCATGATTCGCAGCGCCCCCCTTTGACGTTGAAGCTAAAACGCCCGGGTTTATAACCTCGCATCCTGGATTCCGGCGTTTGCGCATACAAGTCCCGGATATCATTAAACACCCCCGTGTAGGTAGCCGGATTGGAACGCGGTGTGCGGCCGATAGGGGATTGATCAACACTAATCACCTTATCCAGATGCTCAAGACCACGCACACCCTTGTTTTCTCCCGGGCGGTTTTTCGCCCGGTGCAGTTCCTGGGCCAGCTTGCGGTATAGAATATCATTTACCAGGGTGCTTTTACCTGAACCAGACACCCCGGTGACACAGATAAATACACCCAGGGGGAATTTTACATCAATATTCTTCAAATTATTTTCCGCCGCACCCAAAATTTCCACAGCCCTGTTATTTAATGGACGGCGGTACTCCGGCACAGCTATGGACAATTTGCCACTTAGATATTTTCCTGTAATCGAATCCGGATTTTGGGCAATACGATCATAGGGACCTGTGGCTACCACCCGGCCACCATGCTCTCCCGCACCGGGACCGATATCGATTATGTGATCGGCAGCCAGCATGGTATCCTGATCATGTTCAACCACGATTAATGTATTCCCCAGATCACGCAGGCGCTCCAGGGTTTTGAGCAGGCGTTGATTGTCACGCTGATGCAAACCGATACTAGGCTCATCCAGCACATATAATACACCCATCAGGCCTGATCCGATCTGGGTAGCCAGCCTAATTCGCTGGGCCTCACCACCTGCCAGGGTACCCGCACTTCTGTCCAGAGTAAGATAATCTAAACCAACATTGACCAGAAAGCCCAGACGTTCATTAATTTCCTTTAAAATCTGCCTGGCTATAATCTGCTCGCGGCCCGTCAACCCGAGGGTATTAAAGAATTCCCTTGCTTCCAGCACAGAAAAGTTGCTAATCTCCGATATAGACAAGCCTCCCACCTTTACCGCCAGAGCCTCAGGTTTGAGCCTGGCCCCCCGGCAGGAGGGACATATCCGGCTGCTCATATACTGCTCAATTTCACCACGCTGGCGTTCAGAGCTTGTCTCCCGGTAACGCCTGGCCAGATTATTGATTACCCCTTCAAAGGGTGCATGCATCTCATGCCTGCGCCCATAATAATCATTTTTCAGGACAAAATCAAAACGTCGCCCACGGGTTCCATACAGGATCACATCCTGGTGCTCCGGGCTGAGATTGTTAAATGGTGTATCCATGCTGAAGCCGTAATGCCCGGCCAGCCCCTCCAGAAATTGATAGTAATATCCCCCCTTGAACCACCCTTCAATAGCACCCTGGGCTATTGATCTGTTTCTGTCTGGGATTACCAAATCAGGATCGATTTCTCTTTTGAACCCCAGCCCCGTACATTCAGGGCAGGCCCCATAAGGGGTATTAAATGAAAAAAGGCGTGGGGAGATCTCAGCAATACTGATCCCGCAATCTACGCAAGCAAAATTCTCGCTGAAGACAATCTCTTCGCCATCTGCTATAGCTGCCGTTACCAGGCCCTCGCCCTGTTTTAATGCTGTTTCCAGGGAATCAGCCAGTCTTCTCTCGGTCCCCGGGCGTATAATTACACGGTCTACCACTATTTCGATGGTGTGTTTTTTGTTTTTATCCAGCTTGATATCTTCGGACGCGTCCAGCACCGTACCGTCTACCCTGAATCTAATAAAACCACTGCGACGGATATCCTCAATAATTCTAACATGCTCACCTTTTTTGCCTCGCACAACGGGTGCAAGAATTTGCATTCTTGTCCCTTCGGGAAGGGCCATCAGCTGATCCACCATTTGCTCCACAGCCTGGCTGGTGATGGGCCTACCGCAGCGGGGACAGTGGGGTCTTCCTGCCCTGGCGAATAGCAAACGCAAGTAGTCGTATATTTCAGTTACTGTCCCTACCGTTGAGCGGGGGTTATGGCTGGTTGCCTTCTGATCTATAGAAATGGCCGGGGAAAGGCCTTCAATATAATCCACATCCGGCTTGTCCATCTGCCCTAGGAACTGGCGGGCATATGCAGAAAGTGATTCCACATACCGGCGCTGGCCCTCAGCATAAATGGTATCAAAAGCTAAAGAGGATTTTCCTGAACCGGATAGTCCCGTAACCACCACAAATTTGCCCCGGGGAATCTCCACATCTATATTTTTTAGGTTATGGGCACGGGCACCCTTAACCAGAATTCTATCAATCATAAGCTGCTCCCTTAGTGAACTATGTCAAGGGATAAACGCCCTTGACACAGTAAAGATTTTTATATCTAAATCCCATCATCTTGCTATGATAGCCTTGTTGCTTTATATTCTAGCACACATGATATGTCTGCAGTCGTCCCGAGATAATCTTGTAATTTATCCCGGTAGTTGGGCTAGATCTGCCCCCCCGACACAGCATCGGGTACGGCAGGGCCGATACCCTTTTCCCCCCGCAACTGCAGGCGCAATTCAATGATTATGTCCCTGATCTGGGCGGCCCGTTCAAAAGCCAACTGGTGGGCAGACTCGCGCATTTCCTTTTCTAGAACAGCAATAGTCTTTTTCAGCTGAGACTTGGTCATTTTTTTGCCGCTGCGGGGTGCTGCCTTATACACGGCACCAGGCTCTGCCACCCGGGTGGCCTCGATTACGTCACGCACAGACTTGCGGACAGTTTCCGGTGTGATACCATGCCGGCTATTGTAAGCCAGCTGCACCTCCCGCCTACGGTTCGTCTCTGATATAGCCCTATCCATGGAGCCTGTTATTCTGTCCGCATACATAATTACCTTACCCTCAACGTTGCGGGCTGCCCGGCCAATGGTTTGAATTAATGAACGTTCCGAGCGGAGGTAGCCCTCTTTATCCGCATCCAGAATTGCCACCAGGCTTACCTCAGGCAGATCCAAGCCCTCCCGCAGCAGGTTGATACCCACCAGCACGTCAAACACTCCCAGTCTCAGATCCCGTAAAATTTCCATTCTTTCGATGGTTTTAATATCAGAATGCAGGTAGCGTACCTTGATGCCTACTTCACGCAAGTAATCTGTAAGATCCTCGGCCATTTTTTTGGTTAGTGTGGTCACCAGGACCCTTTCTTTACGTCCCACCCGCAGGCGTATTTCACTCAATAGGTCGTCAATTTGACCCTGGGAAGGACGTACAAAAATTTCCGGATCAACCAGCCCTGTAGGCCGGATAATTTGCTCTACCACCCGGGTGCAGTTCTCTAATTCATAGGGCCCGGGCGTTGCCGACGAATAAATTACCTGGTTCAGGCGCCGGCTAAACTCCCCGAAAGTCAGCGGCCGGTTATCAAATGCCGACGGCAGCCTGAAACCATGCTCCACCAGTGTCTCCTTGCGGGAACGGTCACCTGCATACATAGCGCCTACCTGGGGCACGGCCACATGAGACTCATCAATAAACATGACAAAATCTTTTGGGAAATAATCCAGTAGGGTAAAGGGGGGCTGTCCAGGCTCTCTGCCGGTCAGGTGTCTTGAGTAATTTTCAATGCCGCTGCAAAAACCCATTTCCCGCATCATTTCCAGGTCAAAATTAGTCCTTTGTTCCAGGCGCTGGGCTTCCAGCAGTCTCCCCTTGCTCAGGAGTTCAGCCAATCGTTCCTGGAGCTCAGCCTCAATGGTTGTTATCGCCCGTTCCATTATTTCCCCGGAGGTAGCATAGTGACTGGCCGGAAAAACAGAAATATGGCTGCGCTCCCCCAGGACTTCCCCTGTAAGCACATCAAATTCCTGCATTCTTTCAACCTCATCGCCATAAAAGTCTACCCTGATTGCTTTTTCTGAGGCTGAAGCCGGGAAAATTTCCAGCACATCACCTCTCACCCGAAATTTACCACGGATGAAATTAACATCATTACGTTCATACTGGATACTCACCAACTTGCGTAGTACAGTATCACGATCATAGCTTTCCCCCCGGCGCAAGGAGAGAACCAGTGTCCTGTACTGTTCAGGATCCCCAAGGCCGTAAATGCAGGAAACACTGGCCACAATGATGACGTCCCTGCGCTCGAAAAGGGCGCAGGTGGCCGAGTGGCGCAGTTTATCAATTTCATCATTTATGGAGGAATCTTTTTCAATGTATGTGTCGGTACGTGGAATATAAGCCTCCGGCTGGTAGTAATCATAATAGCTAACAAAATATTCAACGGAATTGTTAGGGAAAAACTCTTTTAGCTCACTGCACAACTGGGCTGCCAGGGTTTTATTTGGTGCCAGCACCAGTGTTGGTCGCTGAATTGCCTGGATCACATGGGCCATAGTAAATGTTTTACCGGTACCGGTTGCACCCAGCAAAACCTGTCCGGGAAGACCATTTTTCAATCCTTCTACCAGGGCTGTGATCGCCTCAGGCTGATCCCCTTTGGGAATATATTCGGATTCTATCTTGAATTGTCGCATAAATTTCATCCTCTAGTTTCTTTATATAAATAGTATACCATAAGAGGTTATCCCCCAAAAGTATGTTCTATTATCAGTTAAATGATGAAGCTATATCCAGCAATAGTGAAAACCGCAGGGTGTTTTGGTTGCCTCCTCCCTGCGGGTGAAATAACAGTAGATAAATTAGCTTCCCCCTCCGCCGCTGCTGCTCTGATCCCCTCCTCCTCCCCCTTCGCCCTGGGCACTTGTTTCAATTTTCTTAATCTCACCATCTATCTGCATCTCTACTGTCTTACCTTCTTGAGTAGTAATCTTGAGGGTGGTTTTTTGGCTCTTCTGTTCCTGTTGGTTATTCTCACCGCCTTGTTGATCCTGCTGTTGTCCCCCCCCCTGATCCCCCTGCTGATCCTGGCCCTCTTCCTGGGACATGGCCCAGCGTTGTTCCAATAAATAGGACTCATTTTTGGTGATCAAACGCACCGGTGTTATCTTGGCCGGGACGTCAAAGCCCCCATTCTCAACCCGGCTGTCATTCTGCCAGTGTCCGGTAGTAGCCAGGTTCACTGCCGCATCATAAATATGTTGCGCCATTAGTTCAGGCATAACATCAACCTCAGCATCATGATCCCCTTTCACCAGAGCTTGGGATGCCTTTTGATCCGCACCAACCCCTATAGTTACCACCCGATCACTTAACCCCTGTTTTTTTAGCAAATCAGTCGCAGCAGCAGCCATGCGGCTGTCTGTAGCAACAATGGCATCCACTCCGTTACCAGTTGAGGCCAAAACCTGTTCCAAGGTTGCGGTCACCATCTGCGGGTCCCCCCCAGGATGATCCTTGGCCTGCACAATCTGTACCCCCGACTGGCCTTCCAGGTTCTTCAGCAAGGACTCGGCAATACCTGTTGAAACCATGTCATCTTTATCGCCCTTTAGTAACACTGTTTTCAAAATAGGTCCATTTTCCTTAGCTGCCCCTAGTAGAAAGCGGGCTAACAACTCCCCGGCCCGATCGTGATCGCTTGCTATATAACCGTCAATAGGGGCATCAACCGGCAGTGCTTCCAAGGCGATAACCTTTATATTAGCTTGGGCTAGCTTACGGACTATATCAGCACCTGCATTAGGATCCACAGGCTGCAGGACAACTGCCTTCACATCCTTGTTTACAAGCTGATCGATGTCTTTTTCCTGCTGGTTGGAATCATTTTTGGCATCCAGCCAGGTAATACTGACCTTTTCCTGCCCGCCCTGGGACCCGCCTTGTTGTCCTTCCTGCTGTTCATCTTGTTGTTCACCCTGTTTATCCTGCTGCTCACCTTGCTCTTCATTTTGTTGTTCGTTTTGTTGTTGTTCCTGGGCGCCTTCCTGTTGCTGCCCCTGCTGTTCGTTTTGTTGCCCCTGCTTACCTTTTTGCCTGGCTGTCATGGTGTTTTTTATGACCATGTTGCCGTCTCTCTCCATATCAGCAAAGCTAACCGCTATTTTAACACCCTGGTTTCTGTTGTTTATTAATTTTTTCTGAGGCTGGACTTTACCGCCACAGCCATATAAGAAAGAAACACTAACAATTAACAGTAGTAATATTAATGAATAAACCCAGCCAACTCTACTTTTTTCACTCAAAATTTTCAACCCCATTCATTAGTCTTACTTTATTATGTCTGAAAGATTGGCCAAATATTGAGGAAAAAGTCGAACGAAAAACCTGACATCCTTTGCAATATTATGTAAGATACCCTTCTATTTTCCAAATGAAGTATCTATAATAGTGGCGAGGTGATATTTATGAGTATCATGTCCACTATCAAATCCCTGACACTGGCCGAAATATTCAAAATCAAGGAAACCACTGACGATCAAACCACACCGGATCTGGTAAAGGAAATTAATTATGCCCGGCGTGACTGGCAACAGGCCTTAAAAGAGATTAATTATGCTGATAGTGATTTGGATGGTTATGTAATCTACAGGATCAATTCCACAGAGAGGCGCTACATGGCCTTGTTGGAGCAGGCCAAAAAGGAAGGTATGTGTGCCTGGCAGGAACCAACACAATTTTGCTGCCGGAAGGAGGCTAGCCCGGGTGCAGACAACAGAAAAAAAGAACCCCTGTGCACAGGTTAAAATGAATGGTCACACAGTAGGAAACTACAGAACGTTTTGTGTTACAAGGGCATATTTTAATACCGGGGAATAGACCCAGCATTAGAATGTAAAATGCAATTCACCTGCCAACTAGTATTGGGATCATTGCAAACTTTTTTACTGGTTGTTTATTTTTAAATATTCATCCCTGATCATTTGGAAATCTTCCCAGACTGGGCGTTTTTTGCTGGAATCCCGCAATAATGCGGCTGGGTGATAGGTAGGCATTATTTTGATACCGCTTTTGCTATGCAGCCATTGTCCCCTCATTTTGGTAATCTTGGCTCGGGGATCAACCAGGTTTTGCAGAGCAGTGCTTCCCAGTAATACAATTACTGCCGGGGAAAGCAATTCAATCTGTCGGTACAACCATGGGAGACACTGCCTGGCTTCTTCAGGACGTGGCACCCTGTTTCCAGGCGGCCGGCATTTTACCACGTTAGCAATATAGGTATGCTCATACCGATCTAGGTCAACAGCCCCCAGGATCTGATCCAAAAGCTGCCCTGCTTTACCGGCAAAGGGCCTGCCTAGCCGGTCTTCTTCGGCCCCCGGCCCTTCACCGATCAACATCAGCCTGGCAGTTGGTTTTCCCTCGCCAAACACTACATTGGTACATTCTGCCCTTAAATCACAACGGCGGCAGTCCAAAGCCATTTCTTTCAATTCATCCAGGCTTTTGATCCGACTTAAATCATTGTCTTCAGTATATGGTACCTTATTCAAAATTTTACCCCCTATTGGTTTCGGCCCCATCATATCTGCACCAGCCAAAATAGTCAACGCACCTTATCCCATAATTTCTTCACCCACCGTCCCAGCGGACCAACCGTCTGCAGCTCAACATATCTGCTTTCATTGCCTTCCGGTGCAGGGATCACTCCCCAGGGTCTACCGGATTCAGGTGGTTTGGCAATGGTGTTTTTAGTGGTGCCGTCCGGCCGGTTTATATAATCTATACTTGCGGGCAGAAAGGAGGACTGGAGCAGATTGTAAAATTCAGTTTTGTTGGTAAACCTGAGTCCATTTACTGCTATTACTATATCCCCGGGGCGCAAGCCGGCCCGCCAAAACGGGCCATCAGGCAACACATCCATAATCCTCATCCCCTCTCTAGCAGGTACATAAAGGGGTTTCCCTTTGAGTTCCAGCCATTTACCAATATGAATTACAGCCTCGTGCCCCAGTGGCGAGAACACTGCCGCCAACAGGGCAACAGCCTTACTATACCCGGCAAGAACAGCTAAGGCGAGAAGAATGAGGCTATACAAACCCAGGAAAAGGGAGGACAGCCTGCTTTTTTCTACAGGACTCCTGGCAATGGCGATATCACCATAGCCCAGCCCTGCTAACAGGGGCAACATAGCAAAGGTAAGATTCTGTGGATCACCATCCACACCAGGCATAATCAGAGGCCACCAGCCGGGCATCTCAATACCACCTTCAGCTACACCCCCCACCATAACTGCCAGGACAACAATAGGAATAGGCCAGAATCTCTGTAAGGTAAAGCCACCAATAATTTTGCCTTCCGGTCCCTTGATGTAGGCGGGCACTGCCCCCAAATGACCGCTAACAAAAATCAGAAAACTTTCCACCATATGCAATACGGCTACTAGGGCCAAAATTTGGGAAACGTTAATCTGGGGTACGCCCAGAATTAGGTTAGATAAGGCTAGAATACCCCCGGCGTAGGCAAAACATATAAAGCGTATGTTCAGCATCATCAGTAGAATTGCTACCGGCCACAGGTAGTAGAGTTCACCAGAAATAGTAAGGCCAATGAATATAACCAGGTAACTGGCCAACAACCCACCAAGCAAACCATAGCCAATGGCCACAATAAAATCTTTTTTCGCCAGCCCAGCACTCACCCCAAAGAAATTTTCCCGCATCTTTTCCATCCTGTTATACTGGATGGCGATTATAGTACAAACAACCAGGAATAAAAAAAGATAAGCCGGATCAAAAAAGGTTTGTAGAAAGGCTTGTAGCACTAATGGAGTTAACTCAAGAAAGGGGAACAGAGTGATTCACCTCATTTATACAAGGTTGAAGAAATACAAAGAATCGGGTTGCTGCCTTTAGCAAAAGGTGGCATCAGTGTTACCCGGCCATAATAGGACATGATCGAGCAATGTTTATGATCTGTCCCCTGTAAAGAAGCCGCAGGGACTTGTCCCGCGGCAGTTATGTTCACCCTAGCTCGCTATTTTTTGCTTCATAATTTCCACTGCCCGGTCCAGCTGAGAATCATGGGGTGGGTCCTGGTTTGAGATAGACACATCCGGCTCTATCCCTTTCAGGTTGATATCGTTCCTGTTTGGGGTTAGGTACTTGGCTGTTGTTAGCTTTAATCCGGCCCCATTGTCCAGCTGAAATAGCGTCTGCACAACACCCTTGCCAAAGGTTTTTGTCCCAATCAGAGTCCCCACGCCGGTGTCCTTTACAGCACCGGCTAGTATCTCTGCGGCACTGGCACTGCCCTCGTTGATCAAAACCACCAGGGGCAGATCGACTGTCTGTCCTTCAGAAGGAAACTCTTGGTCCCTGCCATTACGGTAATCAATAAATACTATCGGGCCCTTGGGAATAAAATGCTTGGCTACATTCACTGCAGAGGTCAGTTCGCCGCCAGGGTTGTCCCTGAGATCGAGGATCAAACCCTTAATTTCATTGCTCTGCAAATTAGATAGCACCTTACCCATTTCTTCGGGTGAACGCTCTGTAAACTGGCTGATCATTATATAGCCGATATCTGAGTTACCAATTACCTGACCCTCCACTGTAGGAACGCTTATTTCCTCCCGGGCTATATTAGAAAATTGGAGCGTACCGCCCCGTCTTTCAATAGTAAGGCTAATGGTTGATCCCACCGGGCCCCTCATTAAACCCACAGCCGTCTCCAGATCCATTCCCCTGGCATCAGTATCGTTAATCCTGATGATTTGATCCCCGGCCTCAATGCCCGCTTTAGCAGCCGGTGTCCCCTCATAGGCACGCACCACAGTCAAACCTGAGTCTTTCACACCCACAAGAATGCCCAGACCACCGAAGGAGCCTTTAATTTGTTCCTGCAGCATAGCAAAGGTCTTTGGTTCCAGGTAGACTGAATATGGATCATTCAAAGAGTCCACGATCCCTTTGATTGCCCCGTCAATCATTTGATCAGAGTTCACCGGCTGAAGGTACTGGGTCCTAACAATCGCTATCACCTTGACCAGGTTGCTGACATGTTTATAATTGGCAGCCACAAAAACCCCCATAATCACAAACACGGCAATAACGAAAATCGCTAATATTTTTAGACGTCTTTCGCCCTGACCGCTTCCAAATTTATTATAACCCAAGTCACCAACACCTTCATTTTATTTAGATACGTTATTATACTACATCAAGATGGTAAACATGTCCAATATAATAATTTACCAGTCTAATTTAAAAAATACCGCCGGCAGTCCCCTGCCAACGGTATCTATTGCCTGTAATTAGTTAACTAGAGATAGCCCATCGGATCCACCGGGTTTCCATTCACCCGCACCGAAAAATCCAGGTGGGGCCCCGTTGAAACACCCGTGCTGCCAACCCTGGCAATGATGTCACCCTTGGCAACCTCCTGGCCGGCGTATACAAGCTGGGCACTAAGATGGGAATAAAGTGTAGTTAAACCGCCGCCATGATCAATCATCACCACATTGCCGTAACCGCTCATGTAGCTAACATCAATGACTACACCGTCTTGGGCCGCCACCACTGTTGTTCCATTGTTCGCCGGTATGTCTATCCCATTGTGCATGCGGCTTGTTCCCAGAATGGGGTGTTCACGCATACCAAATACGGATGAAATATCATAACAGCCAGGCACGGGCCAGGCAAAACCACCGGTAGAAGCTGGCCTGTCACTGGATCGCTGGCGGGCGATCTCACGCAGGATCTGTTGCTCCTGCTCCTCCAGGCGAGCAGCTTCGGCTTCAATGTCCCCCAGGTTGTTTTCAGCCTCCTTCAGCAGGGCATTTCTTTCCTCCTTTTGGCGGCTCAATTCACTACGGGCTGCTTCCTGCCGGCTGATTAAACCAGTAAGAGTCTGTTGTTGTGCCACTATTTCTTGCTTTTTTTGTTCCATTCGTTGGCGATCAGCCTTGACCAGAGCTATTGTCTCCGAGTCCTGCTGCACCACCCGTTTCAACAGCTCGAACCGGTTGACAAAGTCGTTGAAGTCATTGGCTTCTAGAAGTACCTCTAGATAACTGACATTGCCTACTTGATAGATACTACGCACTCTCTTATTTAGTATCTCCGTGCTTTCATCCAGTCGTATTTTGATCTCTTCCAGCTCTGCCTCTGTTGTGCGCAGTTTGCCCCTGGTTACCTCCAGGCTACTTTGTAGTTCTTCCAGCTCAGCAGTTTTCACACTAATTAACCCGTTATAGTAGGCAACTTCATTGGTATAGTCGCTTACAACACCCCGGACCTGCCTGGCTTCACCTCTTACCGCACCTAGTTTCTCCCTGGTTTCCGTTAATCGCTGCCCTAATTCGTCCGCATAGGCGACACCCAGGACACCGAGCAAAAAAGTAGCCAGCACAACAAAAACCAGCACATTCCTCCTAACAAACCCGGTTTTCAACAAACTCCCCTCCGATCAGGTAGTATCCAGCCACATTTAGGCCTTTCAATGTGTTCACTAAGCCTTTAAAAACCTGCGCATACTAATCAAACTTCCTGCTGCCCCAATAATCAGGCCCACTAATATGAGCAGTTCCATTAGGGGTTTAATTAAGGCTCTTTCGGTGATTAGCCGCACAAAAGGAAGTGAAAGCTGAATGTTGTCAATAATTGATAGATACCCAAAATAAATAATTGCCACTGCCAAAAGTGAGCCCACCAGCCCTAATATCATTCCTTCTAAAATGAAGGGGACCTGAACAAAAAAGTTAGTCGCCCCAAGAAATTTCATGATGCCGATTTCTTTACGCCGGGCATAGACCGAAAGACGGATTGTAGTAGCGATAAGAAAAATTGCTGCTACCCCCAGCAGCGCCATGGTAACCAGCCCTGCAGTGCGAACCCATTTGGAAAGAGCCATCATTTTTTCAACAATACCCTGGACGTAACGCACCACATCAAACTGCTCATAGGTCTTCAGCTCATTGGCCAACGACGCCACTTGCTCTGCGGTGGCCGTTTTAATTCTTAAGGCATCCGGCAGCGGGTTCTTTTCATCCAAACCGGCCAGGATGTCCTCCTGGGCAGCAAAATTTTCCCTCATTTCCTCTAATGCCTGCTCTTTAGAGACAAAAACCACAGATGCTACCTCAGGCCTGTCCGCTAGCTCATTTTCCAGTTCCAGCATTTCATCTTGCTCGATCCCATCCTTGAAGAAGGCACTTATTTCCAGGCTTGATTCCAGGTTGGCTGTGATATTGTTGGCATTCATCACCAGCAAGAGGGAACTTCCTAGAATTAATAGAGAAACAGCCACGACACCAATTGACGCCACTGAAATCCAACTGTTCCGGATTACCGATAAAAATGCTTCCCGGAAATAATATCCGATTGTCTTAAACCTCATTGCGGTACGCTCCCTCTTCCTCGTCCCGCACGATCCTACCGTTAGCCATCTCTATCACACGCTTTTTCATCCTATCCACAATGTCCCAGGCATGAGTAGCCATAATGATAGACGTACCACGCCGGTTAATAGCCATAAACAACTTCATCAACTCCCAGGATGTCCCAGGATCCAGATTGCCTGTGGGTTCGTCCGCGATTAATAAGATTGGATTATTCACGATAGCCCGTGCCACACATACCCGCTGCTGTTCACCTCCGGACAGATGTCCGGGGAAAACAGCAGCCTTTTCTTTGAGCCCTACCATGCCAAGCACTGCCGGCACAGCCCTTTTAATTTCTTTGTTGGAGGCACCGATAACATCAAGGGCAAAAGAGACGTTTTCTGCCACTGTTTTTCTCGGCAGTAGGCGAAAATCCTGAAAGACCATGCCAATCTTCCGCCGTAGATAGGGCACCTCCCGGGCACGCATACGAACAACATTTTTCCCGTTGAGTATGATCTGGCCCCGGTCAGGCATCTCTTCCCTGTACAATAGTTTGGTCAGGGTTGATTTGCCGGCACCGCTTGGCCCCACAAGGAAAATAAATTCGCCTTTTTTGATCCTTAAGGTAACATCTATAAGCGCCTTCACACCATTGTCATAAGTCTTGGTAACATTTTGCAACCGGATCAAACGGGGCACCTCATATTCCATAGTTTTTTACAACAAATGCATTTATTCTTCGACATAACAAGCTTCATTCCTTCCTGATTAGGAGAAAAATGATCATTGTTGCCGGGAGGGGGAATATATTCAATAAAAAAAGAAGCGTCTGAACGCGCTTCTTCTTCAAGTCAATCCGGGTTTTATATAAGGCCAGCCGCACCTGGTAAAACTAGACTCCACCGCGGGCCTTTTCTTTTAAGTAGGAGGAGATGAAGGAATCAATATCCCCATCCATCACTGCATTTATATTCCCTGTTTCCCACCCGGTACGGTGATCCTTGACCATACTGTAGGGATGGAAGACATAGGATCGAATCTGGCTACCCCAGGCTATTTCCTGCTGGCCACTACGCAACGCTATCAGTTCGGCTTCCTTCTTTTGAATTTCCAGATCAACAAGCCTGGCTCTTAACATTTTCATCGCCGCCAACCGGTTTGCCTTTTGGGAACGTTCATTCTGACAGGACACCACAATCCCGGTAGGAAGGTGGGTCATCCGCACCGCCGAATCAGTTTTATTAACATGTTGTCCACCGGCGCCACCCGAGCGAAAGGTATCAATTTTCAGATCATCCGGGTCTATTTGCACATTCACACTTTCCTCTACCTCCGGTAGAACATCAACGGAAGCAAAAGAGGTATGCCGCCGCCCGGCGGCGTCAAAGGGGGAAATACGCACTAGCCTGTGCACTCCCTTTTCCGCTAGAAGGTAACCATAGGCATTAGCGCCCAGAACCTCAATAGTAGCGCTCTTAACACCGGCTTCATCACCCGGCAACATATCTAAAATCTCAATTTTAAAGCGGCGCCGCTCGGCCCAACGCCCATACATACGCAGCAGCATTCCTACCCAATCCTGGGCTTCGGTACCTCCGGCACCGGCGTGCAGGGCGACAATAGCGTTGCCCCGATCATAGGGCCCCTTGAGCAAGACAGCCAGTTCCATCTCCTCCACCTGTTTGGAAACAGAGTCAAGGCCCTCAACTATTTCTTGTTCCAACGAGTCATCGTTTTCTTCCAGTCCCAATTCCACTAGGATTTCCAGCTCTTCATATTCCCTGACCAGGGCCTGGAAGGAAGCAACCTTATCACGCAGATTCGCTAACCTCTGTATGATTTTCTGTGCTTCCTGCTGTTTATCCCAAAAACCATTATCAAGCATTTGGGTATTAAGTTTCTTAATTTCCGCTTCTTTGTCGCCAATGTCAAAGGGAAACCCTCAAATCTTCTATCCTTTGGCCCAGAGGTTCCAGCTCTTTTTTTAATTCTGCGAACATACCGTCAACATTCCTTTTTTATATGGCTTTAGCCCTACCGCAACATTTTTTATACTTTTTACCACTGTTGCAGGGGCAGGGGTCATTACGACCAATTTTTTTTCCCTTACGGATGGGCTTTTTTGTATCCTCTTCATCATAGCGGTTTTCTACTATTTTGCGCCTTTCTTGCTGAGGCTGGGCTACATCTACCCGAAAAATGTAACGCACAACGTCATCCTGGATGGTGTTGATCATATTTTGGAACATTTCATACCCCTCAAACCGGTATTCAATCAGGGGGTCCTTCTGCCCATAAGCACGCAAACCGATGCCTTCCCGTAGCTGATCCATAGCATCCAGATGATCCATCCATTTTTCATCAACTATGCGCAGCATCACTGCCCGCTCCACCTGTCTCATGACCTCGGGCCCCAACTCCTGCTCTCTGGCCTCATATGCGGCGTGGGCTTTTTCAGTGAGAAATCTCTTCAGTTCATCGCGACCCATATCCTCCAGGTCCGGGAGCCCTAACTTATGACCCGGCAAAAACAACTGTTCCGCCTGCCCCAATAGACTATTCAAATCCCATTCCTCAGGATGGACACCTTCCGGTGCATAGGTAGCAATGGCCCGTTCTACGCAAGCAGTAATCATTTCTAAAACATCATTTTTCAGATTTTCACCTGTGAGCACCTCACGGCGCTGCTTGTAAATTAGTTCTCGCTGTTGATTCATCACGTCATCGTACTGTAACACATGCTTGCGAATATCAAAGTTGCGGTTTTCCACTCGTTTTTGAGCAGTTTCGATAGATTTAGAAATCATCGCATGTTCGATAGGCATGTCTTCCTCTATTCCCAACCGTTCCATAACTCCTGAGATGTTGTCGGAACCGAACAGGCGCATCAAATCATCCTCCAGCGAGCTATAAAACTGGCTGGACCCAGGGTCTCCCTGACGACCACAACGGCCACGCAGCTGATTGTCAATACGACGGCTCTCATGGCGCTCCGTGCCAATAATATGCAGTCCGCCAAGCCCTACCACCCTGGCATGCTCTTCCTCCGTCTGGCGGCGATACCTTTGCAACAAATTCCCCCAGGCCTGAGCTTCCTCTTCAGTGGTGGGCCCGTTGTTATCACCCTCGGCCGCCTCGCTTCCCAGGAGCTCCCGTTTCATTTCCAAACGGGAAAGGAATTCCGGGTTACCCCCCAGGAGAATGTCTGTGCCACGCCCTGCCATATTGGTGGCAATGGTCACCGCTCCATAACGTCCCGCTTGGGCCACTATTTCCGCCTCTTTATCATGGTATTTGGCGTTCAGCACCTGATGGGGTACGCCTCTTTTCTTTAGCATGCTGCTGAGCAACTCGGATTTTTCAATAGAAATGGTACCTACCAGTACCGGCTGTCCCTTGGCATGCCTGGCCACGATTTCATCTACCACTGCCCGGAATTTAGCCTGCTCAGTTTTGTAAATTACATCCGGGGCATCGATACGGATGAGCTGCTTGTTGGTGGGAACCACTACCACATCCAAATTATAAATCTTCTTAAATTCCTGCTCTTCAGTTTCTGCCGTGCCGGTCATGCCGGCGAGCTTCTCATACATTCTAAAATAATTTTGGAATGTAATTGCCGCCAGGGTTTGTGATTCTCTTTCAATCTTAACATTTTCTTTGGCCTCAATAGCCTGGTGCAACCCCTCACTATACCGCCTACCAAACATTAGACGACCTGTAAATTCATCTACTATAATCACCTGGCCGTCTTTTACAACATAGTCACGATCCCTTTTCATCAAGGCGTTGGCCTTAAGAGCCTGATTCAGATGGTGGGTAAGTTCGATATTTTTGTCATCATAAAGATTGGATACACCAATCGCTTTTTCCACCTTGGCTACCCCTGCTTCGGTAATAGTAACCGCATGGGCCTTTTCATCAACAGTGTAGTCAGCCTCCGGAACCAAGCGGGGCACTATTCTGGCAAATATGTTATATAATTCGTTTGATTTATCTGACTGGCCGGAAATAATTAGTGGTGTCCGGGCTTCATCTATAAGGATACTGTCTACCTCGTCAACTATAGCGTAATTCATTTCACGCTGCACAAGCTGGCTGGGCTGGTGAGCCATATTATCCCGAAGATAATCAAAACCAAACTCGTTGTTGGTACCATATGTTACGTCACTATCGTAAGCCTGCTTTCTCTCGTTCCAATCCAGGCCATGGACAATTAGCCCCACGCTTAAACCAAGGTATTTGTAAACCTGACCCATCCAATCACTGTCCCTGTGTGCCAGGTAATCGTTGACAGTAACCACATGGACACCCTTACCGGTTAGTGCATTCAAGTAAACCGGTAGTGTTGCTACCAGCGTTTTGCCTTCACCTGTTTTCATCTCAGCAATGCGGCCCTGGTGCAATATGATCCCACCCATTAACTGGACGTCAAAATGTCTCATGCCCAGAACGCGCCGGGAGGCCTCCCGCACCACAGCAAAAGCTTCAGGCAAGATGTCATCAAGTCCTTCGCCCCGATCCAACCGTCCCTTGAAAACGGCAGTCATACCTTGTAGATCTTCCTCTGACAGCGCCTTGAATTGTGGTTCCAACTTGTTTATCTCATCCACTGTACGCTGCAGTTTCTTTATTTCTCGGGCATTGTCGTCAAGCCAGTTTTTGATGAATCCTAGCATTTCATAACACCTCAAATATCTAGCATCCGAATACCACTTCATATTATACTTGATTTTTAATAAAGCAGTCAATTATGACACTATTTACCAGATAGGTACCGGCTACAACCAGGAATAGACATAGAACGGGGAACAAAGAAAGTTTAACAGCAAAGGCAGGTAGCCTCATTCACTACCTGCCTCTATCCAAAACCCACCTTAAGGGGTTCATCTATAGAAACCCTTATAATGCTAGAATTCAGGTTCAATCAACCCATAGTTGCCATCTTTGCGCTTATAAACTACATTGACCTCGTCTGTCTCAGCATTGGAAAACACAAAGAAATTGTGCCCCAGGAGATTCATCTGCAGAACGGCCTCATCTACCGGCATTGGTTTAATAGCAAAACGTTTTGTCCGTACCAAACGTGGCCCGTTTTCCTCAACATTTGCCGCCACAGGAGCTTTCAGATTGCTGGCAACTCTGGCTCCTCTTCTTTGCAGCTTGCCTTTGTACTTTTCTATTTGTTTTTCCAGCTTATCCACTACCAGATCGATGGAGGCATACATATCGTCGGTACTTTCTTCACCCCGCAAGATCATCCCATTGATGGGAGTGGTCACTTCAATCCGGTGGAATCCCCTTACCACGGACAGGGTAACCTGGGCTTCACCTAGGTTGTTGATGTGTTTTTCGAGTTTTCGCAGTCGTTTGTTTATATACTCCTTCAAGGCTTCGGTTACCTCAATGTTTCTACCACGAATCTGCACTCCCATAACACCACTCCTTCCGTAATACCTAGCTTATATTTTAACTCTATGTTTATTATTCCCATTATGGAATAAATTTTTCCTAACCAGCATTAGATTTAAATACCCCAGACTGGGCTGGGGTACTTCATCTCTATATTTTTATCACGTTGGCCGCCTGAGGCCCCCGGGCGCCTTCGACGATATCGAATTCAACCCTCTGACCCTCGGCAAGGGTCTTAAAGCCTTCTTCCTGAATCGCCGAGAAGTGGACAAATACGTCTCCACCATCCTCCCTCTCTATGAAACCATAACCCTTTTCCTGGTTAAACCATTTAACCGTGCCAACCACAAACATACCTCCTAAAACTTGATTCGTGGATACAGATCCTCCATTAAATAAAATAGTAACATAGGCGGGATAAGATTGTCAAGCCTGCCATATTTTTGTGCCGTGCCATTTTTTAATCCATAGGTTTTGTTAAAAAACCCGATTTGAACAAGGGTTTATGTCAAAACCACGTTTGTCGAAAAACGTTTTTCCTGAAACATTGCCCAAAGAAAAACCTGTGGATAATGTGGGTAACGTTGTTAATAACTCATGAAATCAGCCTTTTTCATGTGGGTAAAATATTTCAGCCCCAAACAAATTGTCATTTTATACAAAATCCTGGCATATATTTTGTGCGCTTTCAAAAGTAGCGGCCGGCAGCCGCCGCAAGACCAAAAATATTTCCAGCCCCGGCAGAGCGGACAACCATAGCAACCGACGACATAGTGTTGCCGGTTGTAAAAACATCATCGATAATCATGATATTCTTGCCCTGAATTGCCCCGGTATTTGTCACCCTGAAGGCGCCGGCGAGGTTTTTTTCCCTGGCCACCCTATCCAAACCCACCTGGGGTCGAGTCTCAAAATCCTTGACCAGCAATTTGTGATTCACAGGCAACTGCAATCTATAGCCAACCTCCTCTGCCAACAGGCCCGCCTGGTTAAAACCCCGCACATGTAGTTTTTCATCCGCTAGAGGTACGGGTAATACCAGATCAACACAGGTTAACAGGGGCTCCATGCGGGCTGCTTCTACCATCAGACCCGCCAGGCTTAAAGCCAGGTTTTTACGGCCGAGATATTTGAAACGATGGATCGTTTCCTTCAATACCCCCTCATAAGGACCGGCTGCTCTAACCAATTCAAAAGGCCACTGCCTCTTCCGGCAAATATAACAATAATGGTCAGAAACACAGGGGATAACAGAACCCTTACCGGCAAACCGTCCGCACCGGCTACAGTATAGTTCCTGTTTATAACTGCTGATGATAGAATAGCAACTATTGCAAAAATCCTTTCCCTCCTTCTTACCGCCGCACAAGGGGCAATCCAAAAAAGATGGGAAAATCAGATTCAACAGGTCTCTCCAAAGCGAGAGCATCTCACTGACCTCCAAAAAGACTACCATAAACACTATAAACCTAATGTTATCTGATATGGGGAACATTTACCACAAGAATTCATTCACGTAAAGGCATATTCCAGCCTCAACCCTAAACTGTCAAGGGCGCCGCTGCGGTGATGACTCTGTTTCCACCGCCTTCTTTAGCCTTATCCAACGCCCGCTGCGCAGAATTAAAAAGTCCGGCCGGATCACCAGCATCTCGTGGAAATTCTGCCACACCAATACTAACTGTAATTCTGGCAGTGCGGCCTTCTCTTGAAAAAGGTTGGGCACTGATATTTTTCAACAATGTTTCCGCCTGATCTACCAGCTGTGCTCCGGTGGCCCAGGGCAGCAATAAGGCAAATTCATCACCCCCATAACGGGAAACAACATCATCCCGGCGCAAACTATTGTCAAGCAGGTTAGCCACCTGCACCAATAGCATTTCCCCCGCCACCCGGCCATAGTGTTTGTTAAACACCCTGAAACGATCTATATCCAGCAATATAAGACCCATTGTAAAACCTTCCGCTCGGGCAGAGCTACAGCGCCCCGTGACAATGTCCCAAAGGGCGCTAAAGCTTAGCAGCCCGGTCAGGTTGTCCCTTGATAGAGCCTGGTTCAATCTATAGCCCAGGAGATGGTTTTCCAGTGCCATTGCCCCCTGCCGAGCCAAAACAGTCATAATATGCAGGCTGCTTTCATCAAAAACCTGGGGCCTTTTTTCACCAAGCACAATTACCCCCAGTAGGTCACTAGTTGTAAACAACGGTATAATAATCAGCGAACGCATGGTCCGGCATAGACCAGATTCCCTTTTTGCCTGGGGATGCATCCTGGTATCATATATAATTTCCGGTTCCCTATTTTCCAGGACTAGCCCAATCAACCCCTCCCCCTCGTAAACAGCAGTGGACATTAGTTGCCTGGCATATAAACCTGTTGCAGCCACAGGCAGGTAGGAGGTACCTTCCTCCGGACGGAGATAAGCCACTCCCGCCCGATAGGGAACAGCCTTTTTGGCGTTTGCTAATACCTGTTCCATAATTTCTATCGGACCCGGTTTACTCTCCAGGGTTTTCGCTAACCGGTAAAAGGCTGTCAAACCGATATTAGTCGTCTTAAGACGCACATAGAAACGGAGTGCCAACTGGGTGGCAAGGATGGGAAAAAAAAGAAGGACAGTCCCGGAAAGCCCAATATAACCGTAGATCATAGCAATTAAGATGCCCAAAGGGACAGTGAAAAAATAAGTCAGTGTATCCCATTTAATACTATCAAACCAGGAAACACGCCCCACAAAAGCATGTCTGTCCGGTGTCGTATACAGGTGCACCAGGATGTGGTTAACAGCAATGTAGGATACCGTAAAAACCAACAGTGGAAATATATTTGCTGAAATGGGTTGTATCTGCACACCGCCACATAGACGGAACAGTCCGTCCGCCACCACCACCGCCAGCACGCACTGGCCGGCATTAAAAAACACTGTGCGTACTGGGTTCCCACAATTGGCAATACCCTGCCCAAATAGGGCCGCCAACCCACTTACCCAGGCAGCCGCAGCAGCCCCATATATGAAAAAGGTTGATAGGATCAACACAAATGCACCTGAAAGCCTACCATAAGCAAAGGGAACAGATAGACACTCAGCAAGAACTCCCAAAAAAACTAGCAGTAACAGCTCTCGGACACTGTCCAGATCCAGGGCAGGTAACAAAAAAACCAATCGCCAGACAGCTAGTCCGACGACAAGCAAAGCCAATATAGTATGATAGGCTCTTTGTTTAGCCCGCAAGACAACCTCACCTCAAAATAACAGTACAGTTTAGTTCGACAAAATTTGTAGATTACCTTCGTTTAGACGGGAAAGATGGCCCAACAAGGTTGCATTTAAAAGCCCCTTGCCCCTTAAACCTCTAACATCAAACCACAAGGAGCAGGCGGCTTGCAATCCGGCGTCAGGAAACCCATTCTCCAAAGGTCTGTCCCCTATGGACAGGACCTTAAAGGGGTATATCCGCCCCATTTGATGTAAGACTTCGGCTGTACAGTCACTAGAGCAGTCATCTATTATGTACACTTCTAGAAAAGGTGATCCCCGTATTATCCTGAACAGTTTGCGTATGAATCCCTCAATCCATGGTTCCTGGTTTTGCACAATGATCCATATTCTTATGACGCCGGGCCGCAGCGAAGACCTTTTTTTACATTCATACCGCACCCGCCATAGTAGGGTCATCGCCACAGCCAAAAAAAATAATATCCAAAAAAATGGTTGCATCCCTTTTCCCCCTGCTGCAAACTATGCAACAGGTCCCCGGGTAGTGATTGCGGGGAAAACATACATGAATTATTTTTGGGTTATGCACATTTAAAGCCCTTTACAAGGGATAATAACCAGGTGCAACAATAATTTACAACAACCATTTACTAGACACGGTAAATATATTTTTGCTATAATATGCTATATGTGACAACTTACCAATCTCCATTGGGTTGTCTCACAATAGCTGCCTTTCATGGATGGTATTGTGCTAAGGGGATACAACACATTTATGAACTAGGAGGCCTCCATGAGCAAAATAGTCGTAAAAGATCTGGTAAAAATTTTTGGTGACCACCCAGAAAAGGCCATTAAGTTACTAAGAAAAGGTTATAGCAAGAATAAAATACTGGAGGAGAGCAATCAGACAGTAGGTATATACGACATAAATTTTTCAGTAAATGAGGGCGAGGTTTTCGTGCTGATGGGGTTGTCAGGATGCGGCAAGTCTACCTTGTTGCGGTGTATTAACCGGCTCATCGAGCCTACCAGTGGCACCATCACCATCGATGGTGAAGATATAACCACAGCCACACCCCAGGCTGTAAGAGAAATGCGCAGGAAAAAAATCAGCATGGTGTTCCAGGGTTTTGCCTTGTTTCCCCACCGGACCGTATTGGATAATGTGGCTTATGGGCTGGAGATACAAGGCATTACTGTAGAACAGCGGCGGGAAAAGGCCGCCCAGGTTTTGGAAACGGTAGGTTTGAAGGGCTGGGAAAACAGCATGCCCCAGCAGCTTAGCGGCGGTATGCAACAGCGGGTGGGCTTGGCCAGGGCCCTGGCTAACAACCCTGACATCCTACTGATGGATGAAGCCTTCAGCGCTCTAGACCCGCTTATCCGCAAGAGCATGCAGGACGAGCTCCTTTCCCTTCACAATACCCTCAACAAAACCATCATTTTTGTTACCCATGATCTTGATGAAGCCTTGAAAATCGGGGATCATATTGCCCTCATGAATAACGGCACAATTGTGCAAATTGGCACAGCCGAGGATATCCTCACCAATCCGGCCGATGATTATGTTGAAAAATTTGTTGAAGATGTAGACAGAACCAAGGTGCTGACAGCAGAAGGGGTAATGAAGTCACCGGATCCGGTTGTTTTTTTAAGAGATGGGCCACGGGTAGCCCTGCGCCTGATGAGAGAACATGGCATCTCCAGCATTTTTGTGGTTACCCGAGAACGAAAGCTGGCTGGTATTCTACTTGCTGAAGATGCCCTACAAGCAGTGAAGGAACACAAGGAAGACATTAAAAGTATCATTGTCAGTGATGTTCCCAAGGTAGGCGTTGACACCCCGGTGATAGATATCATCCCAGTAATAGCAGACACAAAATTCCCCGTTGCAGTAACCCGGGAAGACGATAAACTGGCAGGCATACTGGTTAAGGGGTCAGTACTGGCAGGCATGGTAAGGAGAGGGAATAATATTGACTAAACTACCGATCGGCTTATGGGTGGAATTCATAGTCGAATGGGCCCAGATTCATCTGGAGTGGCTATTTGATTTCATCACCATGGTCATCAAACTACTTGTATCAGGTATTGAAACAATTTTTTTAGCTGTACCACCTCTCATCATTATTGTCCTGGTTTTTATTCTGGTTTGGTTTGTTGCTAACAGGGGCTTGGCCATTGGCACTGCTATCGGCCTTTTCCTCATCCAAAACATGCAGTTATGGGAAGCCTCCATAGAAACATTGGCCCTCATCCTGGCCTCTACAGCCCTGGCCCTGGTGATGGGTATACCATTGGGCATTCTCACGGCAAGAAGCGATTTTGCACATAAATTAATGATGCCCCTACTCGATTTTATGCAGACTATGCCTGCATTTGTTTACCTGATTCCAGCAGTATTATTCTTTGGGCTGGGCCAGGTGCCGGGACTTTTTGCCACTGTTATTTTTGCCATGCCGCCAACAATACGCCTGACCGGGTTGGGTATCAGACAGGTGCCCGCTGAACTGGTTGAAGCCGCCGATGCCTTTGGTTCCACAGAATGGCAGAAGCTAGTTAGGATCCAGGTGCCCCTGGCCCTACCTACTATTATGGCAGGTGTCAACCAATGCATCATGCTTTCTCTATCTATGGTCGTTATTGCTGCCATGATTGGGGCTGGTGGTCTGGGTACAGAGGTGCTGGCGGGTCTTTCCAGAATAGATATTGCCAAGGGGTTTGAAGGTGGTTTAGCCATCGTCATCATGGCCGTCATCCTGGATCGAGTAACACAAAGCCTCACTGAAAAACGCAAAATAAAGGTTTAATAAAACAAGGAGGTTGTTAAATGTTTAGAAAGCTGTCGAGACTGGTAGGGTTGTTAACTGTTGTAGCCCTACTGGCCGGAATAATGGCCGGCTGTGGGGAACAAACACAACAAGGGCAACAAGGGGAACAGGGAGAAAAGGGACTTGTAAAACTGGGCTATGTGCAGTGGGATTCTGAAATTGCCAGCACTAATGTCATTAAAAAGGTATTAGAAAATGAAGGTTTTGACGTAACAATTACGGCAGTAGATGCTGCACCCATGTGGCTGGGTGTAAGCGAAGGGGACTTTGACGGCATTGTCGCCGCCTGGCTACCGGCAACCCACAAGGATTACTTTGAACAGGTTAAGGACAAGGTAGAGGACCTGGGTCCCAACCTGGAGGGAGCCAAGATTGGTCTGGTAGTCCCTGAATATGTAACTGTTAACTCAATTGAAGAACTAAATGATGTAAAGGACAAATTTGATGGCAAGATAACTGGGATTGAACCCGGTGCCGGTATTATGCTGGCTACGGAAGAAGCAATCGAGGCATATGATCTCGATTATCAACTACAAAGCAGCAGTAGCGCCGGGATGGCGGCAGCATTGAAAAAGGCGGCAGATAAAGAGGATTGGATTTTGATCACTGGTTGGACTCCACACTGGAAATTTGCCAAGTGGGATCTTAAATATCTGGAAGACCCCAAAGAGGTTTACGGTTCTGAAGAATTCATCCACACTATTGTACGCAAAGGGCTAAAAGAAGACAACGAAGCTGCTTACAACATACTGGACAAGTTCAGCTGGACTGCTGCAGATATGGAGGCGGTTATGCTTGAAATAGAAGATGGCATGCAACCTGCAGAAGCAGCTGCCAAATGGATTGAGGAAAACCAGGATAAGGTAGCGGAGTGGACAGGCAAGTAAAAAGTGAATAAAAAAGAACCGGGCTCCCCAGTAGTCCGGTTCTTTTTGTTGTAATTGTAATAGGGTCTATCGGTTTATAGGCCTGCGGCACGCCTGAGTTGTTCTACCTTGTCAGTTGCCTCCCAGGGCAAGTCCAGGTCAATTCTGCCAAAGTGCCCATATGCCGCTACCTGTTTATATATTGGCCGGCGCAGATGCAGATTTTCAATGATGGCAGCAGGGCGCAAGTCAAAATGTTCCTGCACCAACCTGGTTAACAACCGCTCCTCAATCTTGCAAGTACCAAAGGTGTCTACTGCAACTGAAACGGGGTGGGCCACTCCAATAGCATAGGCAACTTGAAACTCACATTTATCTGCCAGACCGGCAGCGACTATATTTTTTGCTACATAGCGGGCAGCATAGCTGGCCGACCGGTCAACCTTGGTGGGGTCCTTGCCCGAAAAAGCACCTCCTCCGTGCCTGGCCATACCACCATATGTATCCACAATAATCTTCCTACCGGTAAGACCCGCATCTCCTTGAGGGCCACCAATAACAAAACGTCCGGTGGGGTTAACAAAAATACGTGTGTTTTTGTCCATCAGCCCCGGAGGTACAACCTCCCCTATAACCTTTCTAATCACACCCTCCCGGATGTCGGCAAGCTTTACCTTGGGGTGATGTTGGGTAGATACCACAATAGCGTCCAGCCGCCGAGGGAAACCATTTTCATATTCCACCGTTACCTGTGTTTTCCCATCTGGTCTCAGGTAGGGCATTTCACCGCTTTTGCGTACATCGGCCAGTCGCCGGGCCAGGCGGTGGGCCATAGCTATAGACAAGGGCATCAACTCCGGGGTTTCATTTGTGGCATAGCCAAACATCATGCCCTGATCACCGGCCCCGATTAAATCAAAAGAGTCGTGGCCGGCCTTATTGCCCCTGGTTTCTAGCGACTGATCCACCCCCTGGGCAATGTCGCCGGACTGTTCGTCAATAGAGGTAAGGACAGCACAGGTGTCACAGTCAAAACCATATTTCGCCCTGGTGTAGCCTATATCACGGATCGTTTCCCGGACAACCTTGGGAATATCAACATAACATTTTGTGGTCACCTCACCTGTTACCAAAACCAGTCCGGTGGTAACCAGGGTTTCGCAAGCCACCCGGGCAAAAGGATCATCCAAAAATATTGCATCCAGCACCGCATCCGATACCTGATCCGCTACCTTATCCGGATGTCCCTCAGTTACAGACTCGGATGTAAACAATCGTCTACCCATTTATAGGCCTCCTTAATCTGGAAAAGGCTCCAGCATAAAATCAAACCTCTTCCGGAAGAGGTTAATCAACAGCCTGTCCCTCTATAATGTGGAAAAAATTAATGTTAAAGTTAATACATTCTAACAAAATGCCGTTATTCATGTCAACTTTTATAAGAGTCCAGCCCCATAGCATTTTCTATTTCTACAAGGACTGTATGCACACCAATCTTCTTTATTTGCTCCCAGGGAACCACCAGATCCCTGCCGGCAGCCATGAGTCCAAAAAATTTTCTGCCCCCTGAAAGCACCAGAGATGCAACCTTTCCCGTTTCCAGGTTTATGTAAATATCACTAACTGGGCCAAGTTTCATCCCATTAGCCAGGTTTACTATATCCCGGCGTCCCAGGTCGGATATTCTGAACAACATTGTTCACACCCCCTCCATCAGCCTATGTAAAAGCTGAAAGAAGGTTACAATCCAGCCCATGGCTATCGGGTAAAACCCTTTATTTTGCAAACATCAGCACATCAGCCCCTATCCAGGGGGTTATTAGCCATGCTGGAGCACTCTCCAACGGAGCTACCCCTTTCGTCCAGCCAGTGCTGCTTTGAAGGATTGCCAGAGCACATGGGCCTCTTTTATCCCCATGACAAAAAAGGCAGCAACAAAAACCAGCAGGCCGGCACTTCCGGCAAGAGCCACCTGAATAACCAGGCCCATTTTCCCCTGAACCAGCCCCATCAGAGCCTCACTGGTAACATAACATACAGCAGCCATCAAACCGGCCGCTACCAAAACAGCCAGCACAAACCTCCACAGCCCGTCCCGGTATAGACCAGGTATTTTTTTCTCCAATTGCCACATCAACAAACCCATATAGGTTAGATTAGCCAGGGAGCTGGCCAGGGCTAGCCCGGCATGCTGGAGAATACCAATCAGCAGCAGACTAAAACCAAGGTTTACCACTACCTGAACAATACTTATTTTTAGGGGAGTACGGGTATCCTGTAGGGAATAAAAACCGCGGGTCAAAAGCAGGCCGGCGGCAAAACCTACTGTCCCAATTGAGTAGCATATTAGCGCCGTTGTGGTCATTTCTACAGATTCCGAGCCAAAGAGTCCTGATCCATAGACAAAATTTACAATAGGATGGCCCAGGGTAATTAAACCCACCGTGGTGGCAATAATGCCGGCAAAAACAATTTTTAGTGACCCCAGCAGAGTAGCAGCAAAATCATCCATCTTTTTTTCTGCGGCCAGCCGGGAAATGGTGGGGAAGACAGCAGTGGTCAGGGCGGTGACAACCAGGCCGATGGAAAACTGGATTAGCTTATCGGCGTAACCCAGTGAGGCCACGCTGCCAACTGCCAGCCAGGATGCCAGTACAAAGGTAACGAATACATTGATCTGGGTAATAGACAGGCTAAAAAAGGAAGGGATGGCCAGATGCCAAATTTTTCTTAAACCAGGGTGGTGCAGATCCAGCCGCCAATTCAAACGGAAGCCGGCCTTGTACAGGGTAGGTAATTGCACCAGAGCCATGGCAGCCATAGCCAGCATGGTCCCCAGGGTCAGACCTTGTACGCCATATAGCCGACCAAGCGTTAAAGCAGAAACGATAATAAAGATATTGTTAACAGAACTGCTGAAGGCGGGAACACCAAAAATATTATTTGCGTTTAATAGTTGGGTGTAGAGGGAGGCCAGACTGGCAAAAACCATCCATGGCAGGATGATGCGCCAGAGTTCAATGGTCAAATCCCTGGTAGCACCCGTAAACCCAGGTGCCACAAATTTGACCAGCAGGGGGGCCCCGATGATGCCAATAATAGAGGCAAGAAGGAAGAAAAAAACCACCAGGGCAATAACAGTGTTGAACAAACCCCAGGCCTCTCGTTTTTGGCCCTTAGAGGCATATTCAGTAAAAATAGGCACTATCACTGTAGCCAGGGCCCCGCAAACCACGGTAAATAACATGTTGGGGGCCTTCAAGGACATCTGGTAAGCGTCAGCCAGATAACTGGTCCCCAATAGGCCTGCTATTACGGATTCCCGCACCAGGCCCAGGATCCTGGACATCAAGATAAAAAAGGCGATCGTAAGCGTCGCCTTAAAAATAAATTTACCATTCGCCATATTTCAACACCGATTATCTTATTTCTACCCCACCTATACAAATCCTCCTCCTAAAATCATTTTTCTAGTTTTTAAACGCCACCTAGATAGCCAACAGAGCCTTCATGTCTCCCTGTATTTCTTTCACATCTTCCGGGGTCCCAGCCTCAACATAGATTCTGAACAGAGGTTCTGTGCCGGAAGCCCGTACCAAAACCCAGGCCCCATCATCCAGCAAAAACTTGACCCCATCAACAGTGGTACCCCCTGTTATCCTGCGCTTGCCTAGTGTTGTCGGTTTTAGATTCTGTAACAGCCTTAAAACCCTGTCTTTTTCCTGTGGGGTGGTGTTCACATCCAGCCTTTCGCTATACAGACTGCCAAATTTTTCGGCCACCTGTTCCATTAATGAGGAAAGGCTTTGGTTATGCACGGCAACAATTTCTGCTGCCAGTAAACCTGCCAGGACACCGTCCTTTTCCGGTACATGCCCCTGCATTGACAGCCCACCACTTTCCTCACCCCCTAATACAGCTCCTCTTTCAGTCAGGCATTGACAGATATATTTAAAGCCTACCGGTGTTTCAATAGTTTGTTGGTCGAACTGCTCAGCTATTTGATCCAACAGGTGGGTAGTGGCCACGGTACGCGCCACTGGTCCCCGTAAACCCCTCCTGCTGTACAGGTGAAAGAGCAAAATGGGCAAAAACTGGTTAGGGGTTATAAATTGACCATTGCTGTCAATGAGGCCAAAACGATCGCCATCACCATCCAGAGCCAATCCCAGGTGAGCCCTGCAATTCACAACCTTTTCCTTTAACTGCCCCAGTGATTTGTCGGTAGGTTCGGGCAGACCACCACCGAAAAAAGGATCACTGTGATTATGTATAGCCGTAACGGTAGCCCCCCCATGCATCAGCAGGTTCTCCAGATAACCAACCCCGGCCCCGTGCATAGGATCAACAATCACCTTCAAGCCGGCCTTTTCGATAGCCGGCACATCAACCAGAGCAGTAATATGGCGGGCATAACCTGCATAAGGATTCACCTTTTCTATCAGGGCTTGGCGATCCCCACTGTTTTTTTCCGGCGCATCGGCCAGCGCCTTGATATTATCCTCTATCTTCGCGGTTATATGAGGCAGAGCTGGGCCGGCATAATCGGGGATAAATTTTATGCCGTTATACTCCGGCGGGTTGTGGCTGGCTGTAAGCATAATTCCGCCACCCGCATTATAATGTTTTATGGCATATGCTACTACGGGGGTCGGGGTAGCACCCTCCATAATCCGCACCGCTATACCCTGTCCGGCCAGGACTCCAGCTATTTCCGCCGCAAAACGATCAGAAAAAAAACGGTTATCATAACCAACCACAACACCCTGGGCAGCAAGGCCATTTTTAAGAATATACATTCCTATCGAACGGGCCACCAGCCGTACATTGGCAAAGTTAAAATCCTCCGCCAGGATACCGCGCCACCCATCCGTACCAAAGGATATCTGTTTCACCCGCGAAATAAAATTCATATTTTACCATCTCCCCCAGTATAATCTATAGATATTAGTTTGCCGGTGGAGATGGTATTTATGCGTTGTTTACTGTTAATACAGCCTGAAGGGGAAAAAGGGAGGGGAAGGGGAACCATGGACAAACACAAGGTTGAAACTCTAAAAAAACTCAGTCGGCGCAGGGTAATATTTGAAAACTATATTGCTTTGGTTAAAAAACAGGTAAGCAACAGAAATGGGAAGGCAGGCAACAAGGGTACATAGCTCACCCAGGCCCAATTCCCGGCCGGGCCGGCTATTCATGCCTCATTGATGAAAGGTTTATCCTGGCTAGAACAGCCCATCTTCTATACTTGCGGCGAAGGGATCCACGGCAGGCATCATAGCTGGCTATTGTTTCTTGAAAGAGACGACGGGCCCTTTCTCGATCGTAGCCTGGCAAAAGCTGCCGCCCGGCCCAGTAAAAAACCAGGGGAGAACCATATAACAAAAGCTGGCGGAAGGCTTCCTCAACCCTCTCATCGGGTAACCCCGCTTCCAGGTAGATTTTAACCAGATACAGATAAGGCTCACCCATACTAACCTTGGGATTGAAGCTAATTGCTTTCTCCAGCTCTTCTCTGCCCTCATCAACCCGGCCACACTCATAGTATGCAGCACCCAGGTAGAAATGAAAAAAGGGGTGCCCCTCCATCTTGGCGTAGGCACGTTCCAAAAAGGATAGGGCCTCCGGGTATTTTCCCTTGCGGAAATATGATTCACCCAACTCCAGATACAACTCCGCATTGGCCGGATTTATTTTGATATCTCGTTTCAATTGTCTAACCCTTTTACCCCGCCGCCAGGGGGCAAATATGTCCGGCAGGATACCAACAAAACGCCGATCCACAAAAAATACCACCAACAGCAGGATCACCAGGGCAAAAAAGGGGTTGCCGACTAGAAAGGATAGTAGAACCAAAACTAGTATGAATATTTTGCTCATCTACAAGCCCCCGGTTAAACATTTGGACTTCTATATTTTTTTGCTACCGGGCCACCAGGCGTTGGCGATAAAACTCCACCGTTTCCCGTAAACCACCTGCCAAACTATAACGGGGCCTCCAGTCCAGCCTGGTACAAGCACTTTTGTTAGCCAGGTAACTGTGGGTAATATCCCCCGGACGGGGTAGCTTGTATACAGGCTCCAGTCTACTGCCGGTGATTTCCAACAGCTCCCGGAATAAACGGTTAACGGATATGCCCTCACCGGTGCTGATATTGAAAACCCCGCCATCTCCCCTGTGTAGCGCAGCTATGCCTGCAAAAGCCACATCCTTTACATAAACGAAATCCCGGGTCTGTTCCCCGTTGCCAAAAATATGGGGCCTTTCACCCTTTAAGATTTTATCAGCAAATATGGCCACAACCCCGCCTTCCCCGGCAGAATCCTGACGGGGTCCATAAACATTAGCAAAGCGCAGCACCGTATAATTAATCTTACTAATTTCCTTATAGACTCGTAGATAATGTTCCACCGTACATTTGGAAATGCCGTAAGGATTCTGTGGCTCTACCAGATGCCCTTCATCCAGGGGCAGGTGGGAGGGGTTACCATAAACCGCTGCCGTAGAAGCATAAACAATTTTGCCCACACCGTAGCTGGTGCAGGTCTGAAGGAGGTTGATCGCCCCCAGGATGTTATTTGACGCATCGGCCAGGGGGTTGTTGATAGAACACTGTACATCTGCCTGGGCGGCAAGATGTATTACCGCCTCAGGCTTTTCCCGGGCAATCGTTTCCGTGAAAGCCCGGTCGCATATGTCCTGTTTGTAAAAATTGATCCGGGGATTAATATTTTCAAAATGTCCTGTGGATAAATTGTCTACCACCGCAACCTGATGCCCTGTTTCCACAAGCAGATCAACAATATGTGAGCCGATAAAACCAGCTCCCCCCGTTACCAATACCCTCATTAACTAAGCCCCTCGTTGATAGATTTGAGATAGCGCTGGAAACCTTCCCGCAAATCCGGCCGTTTCAGGGCAAAT
Source organism: Peptococcaceae bacterium (assembly GCA_012518875.1). Lineage (GTDB taxonomy): Bacteria > Bacillota > Desulfotomaculia > Desulfotomaculales > Pelotomaculaceae > Syntrophopropionicum. The sequence continues at coordinate 12,574 of JAAYRI010000069.1, read as the reverse complement.
TCTACAGTGGCCTGCAAATAGCCCAGTTTGTCACCAACATCATATCTTTTACCCTCAAAAGTCATCCCAAAAACAGGTTGTTCCGCACACAAGACCTTTAGAGCATCGGTGAGCTGGATTTCCCCCCCTGCACCCGGGCCGATCTCCGCCAGTATGGAAAAAATCCGGGGCTCAATTATATATCGGCCCATTATTGCCAGTCGGGAAGGGGCCTTTTCCGGTGCGGGCTTCTCCACCAGATCGCGGACCCGGAATAAACCCGGTCGTTCTATAGTGGAATCCAGTATGCCGTATTTAGCCACATCTTTCTCCGGCACCTCCATGACCGCAATCACTGTAGACTGTACCTCATTATACATCTCAATCATCTGCTTCAGGCAAGGTTGTTTATCATTAACTACGATATCATCACCCAACAGCACTGCGAAAGGTTCATTGCCCACAAATCTGCGGGCGCACTGCACGGCATGGCCGAGACCCAGGGGTTCTTTTTGCCTGACAAAGCAAACATGAGCAAGACGGCTGATGCTTTGGACCATTTCCAGCAGGGGGGTTTTCCCTGTTTCCTTGAGCCGCACCTCCAACTCCAGAGATTTATCAAAATGGTCCTCTATAGAATGTTTGTTTCTGCCTGTAATAATCAATATTTCGTCAATACCGGAGTCTATTACTTCTTCAACTATGTACTGGATCGCCGGCTTATCCACAATTGGCAGCATCTCCTTGGGCTGCGCCTTGGTGGCGGGTAAAAAACGTACTCCTAAACCAGCAGCGGGTATAACCGCCTTTTTTATTCTTTTCACAAAAAAATCCCTCCTTTTTTAATTTAGTTCGACAAAATAACCACGATGTAAAACAGCGGCCCTTTGGTTAGGACCGCTGCTGTTTATTGGTTTGTGGCACAATAGGGGACTGTCTGCCCACTCCGGCCACCCCGATCTTGTTTGCGGCCAGTAAGATTGATGTTGAAAGGATCACCAGAAATATGACCGCCTGTTTGGGTGAAACCAGGGTCAGGACGATGGCACTCAGACCCAGGATAATGTTAACCCCATAAATGGACAGGACAGCCTGGCGGTGGCTTAACCCCATCTGGATCAGCCGATGATGCAGGTGCTCCTTGTCCGGTTGAAAAATAGGCTTGCGGCCGCAGTACCGCCTGACGATAGCAAACATGGTATCAAGAAGCGGAATGCCTAGAATAACCATCGGGATAATCACTGAAATAAATGTAGCACTCTTGGCGACCCCCATAATAGCCAGGGTAGCCATACTGAAACCGAGAAACATGGACCCGGAATCACCAAGAAAAATTTTAGCCGGGTGAAAGTTATAATGCAAAAATCCAATTACGGCCCCGGCCAGGATCAGGGCCAAAACAAAGGCTTCACTCTGACCAGGGAAAACACCTGCAGTCGTGGTCTCAATCCAGACTACCGCCGCCAGTGTCAGGGCGGAGATAAAGGTAGTACCCCCGGCCAGGCCATCCAGGCCATCAATGAGATTGACTGCATTGGTGACTGACACTATCCAGATCACTGTGACAGGAGCGGCCAGGAAACCCAGGGTTATTAACTGATCAGAAAACGGGTTAGTTAGAAACTGTACCTCCAGGCCAAAGGGAATCACTGCTGCTGCCGCCATTATTTGCCCAGCCAGTTTCAACCCCGGCGACAGTCCCCTGGTATCATCAATAAATCCCAGCACGATTATCAGGGTGCCCCCCAGTAGGAGTGCCCATATCTGTGGGGTAAGCTCCATGGTCAGCAGCACAACTGTGATAAAACTAAAATATATAGCCAGACCACCAAGCCTCGGCATAGCCTGTTTATGTATTTTCCTCTGGTCGGGAAGGTCCAGCGCGCCAATTTTGAAGGCACATTTCTTGACTAATGGGGTAACCAATAGGGCCAGCCCGAAGGCTGCAACAATCGCCATTATGGGTACCTGCACATATATCCCTCCAATATCGGACAAAGACACTGATCCTACTTATTTTATCCCATTAGGACAGGATGTGACAATATTGAAAATCCTTAATTTACAAGCGCTGGAAGCCAATTCTTTTAAAATACTGCCTATATCACCTGTTTTCACCAGTCCTGGCTAGACCAAACATCATTACCGCCTCGGCCGCCATTTGCTCATCTACATAAGCTGCGGCCCTGCTCTTGCCAAAAGACCCACGCAGTTTTTGTACTTCTACCTCGATCCTTAGCACATCACCGGGAACCACCTGGCGCCTAAACCGGACTTTATCCATGCCGGCAAACAACGGTATCTGGCCGGCAAACTCAGGCATTTTCAAAATAGCAACTGCACCAACTTGAGCCATGGCCTCCAGGATTAACACCCCGGGCATTACCGGGTGTCCGGGAAAATGACCCTGGAAAAAGGGCTCATTGACACTGACATTTTTGATACCCACCACCCTTTTTCCTACCTCCACTGAGGTTATCCTATCTACCAGCAAAAAGGGGTAACGGTGGGGCAATATTTCCTGAATTTGATTTATATCTAACAACAATTCTCACCTCCGGTGCTCAATAGAACCCATAGGTATCATTATAAACCTAAATACCCCCATTACAAACCTGTATTTATGAACATCCCTTTTTATAACGGAAACAAATCTTTGAAGTTGATCTATACAAGAAATTGATTTATATTGTAAGAGGAGATTTTACAAGGAGCTATACCATGAAAATTATTGATGAAAAAGGCAAACTTTTCGGCCTAATCAATGCTGTTGACCTGCTGGTATTGGTGGCAGTTTTGCTGGTGCTCGGGGCGGCAGTCTATAAGATTAAAGGGAAAGATGATGCCCAAAACACGCCTAAAACTGTCCGCGTTACGGTGCTGGCACCGGCCATTCGGCCGGAAATGCTGACCAATGTCCAGGTAGGGGACAAGATGGTTACCGGATCCAATTTTACCAATGTGGAAATAAAAGACTTTGAAATTAAGCCTGCCTATATGGTTATCTCCAATAGCGAGGGACAGCGGGTAGAGGCCATAGATCCCTTCCTAAAGGACGTTATTTTTACCCTGGAGGGGACAACGACTATCTCATCCGGCACCATCAATCTGGGTGGGCAGGACATCCGAAGCAATAAGGAGTATTATGTCAAGTCCCTGCTCTATGAGTTTAAGGGCCAGGTCATGAACGTGGAGATAATTGAATAGGAAGAGCTAACCCTTGAACTAACTAAAAATAAAATATCGCTGTAAATACAAAAGGCTGGTACAGTCTCACCAGCCTTTATTCTTTGTGTTTTTTTCTCTAAACCGTTCTACAGCCGCTGCTGCAGATTCCGCCCTGGACTGCCAGGAATGCCTCCCTGCCAACTCCAGCCGCTCCACCCTTTTCTCCGGTGAATCAGTGGCCAACTCCTGCTCTAGTTTCCGCACAAACTCGGTTCCACTACCAGCTATCGCTACCTGGGGCCGGAATGTCCTTACCTCAGGCAAATCTGAGGAAACAATGGGCCGACCGGAGGCCAGATACTCATATAGCTTTACTGGGTTCACACCTGTGGTCAGGGCATTGATTTTAAAAGGGATCACCGCAATATCAAAACCTTTCAGATAGGCCGGGAGGACCGAATAAGGCTTGTGCCCGGTTAAGCGCACATTGGGCAGGGAATCCAGCAAAGACACCTCCGTGTCCACCGGACCAACCAGGACAAAAGACCATTCCGGATGGGCATGTGCGGCAGCCGCCAACATTTCCTGATCAAACCAGGCACTGATAGCCCCAACATAACCAACAACCGGCCCCTCTAAGGTTTGCAGTTCCGGCGGCACCGGCAAGCCAGGCTGCATAGCCTGGTTAAAATGCTCCACGTCGGCACCGTTAGGTATCAGGGTCACCTGGGGCGCTAACTCCTTTTTGCTCTCCCAGAGCTCCCGGGCGCTGGCCAGTGAAACACCTGCCCGGGCGAAAAGCTCTTTTTCCATTTGGGAAACAGTAGCCTTGTTAATCAAACCAGGGAAGGCAGTATGCTCATCTGCACAGTCATAAACAAGTGTAATGCCGGCAGGCAGTTGCAGGTCTATCGTGTTGGGCAGGTAAGTCCAGCAGATAGTAGGCTTGAACGACAGCTCCCGGCAGATATTTTCCAAACCATTGCTGATAACCCGCTGGTTGATGCGGTTAATCAGCCTGTACACATTGCCAAAGGGCAGTATCACCGGCGGGCTATAGAGATCAATATTTTCTCCGCCACATTGCCTTAGGTTTTTTGGTGCACCCCGTAAGCCGGGGTCTTTTAGGGGGGAAATAAGGGTGAAGGGGGGGTCAACATATAATATGCGGTTGCCCAAACGGGCAAATATAGTCATAAACTGCTGCGCTCGAGCCCACATGCCCTGCCAGGTGGCAGCCGCCAGGCAGATAATATTCTCACCTTTAAACACTGTCCTTTGCCAACACCTTTCGGTACAGGTCTATTGTCCGGCGGGCCATTTCCTCGGCGGTGAATTCTCGCCGCACAATATCCCCGCCTTTCCCTGCCATTTCCCTGGCTTCCTGGGGGTGATCCAGCATCCAGATAATGTTTTTGGCCAGGGAAGGGCCATTGGCCGGTGGTGTCAACAGGCCGGTCTCCCCATGCTGAACCACCTCGGGTAAGCCACCAACCTCAGTGGCCACCACCGGTGTCCCCAGGACCATCGCCTCTATGGCCGTCAACCCAAAACCTTCCCATAGAGAGGAAATTACCAGTAGGTCCAGCCCGGCCATTAGAGAATAGACATCCTCCACAAAACCGGTAAAAATGACCCGATCGCTTATCCCCATGCTGTCGGCCAATTTTTCCAATTCCCCCCGGTTTGGCCCATCTCCCACAATTAAAAAACGGGTTTGCGGGCGCTGCAACAATACCTCCCGGGCAGCATCAAGAAAATAACAATGCCCCTTAACCACATGGAGGCGGGCCACAATGCCTACCAGGGATGTCTCCCTGCCGCCGAATTTTTCCCGGCGAGCAACAACTGTGGCCTGCTCCGGCTTAAGCTCGTCCAGCAAAATCCCATTATAGATTACAGTGATGCTATTGGCCGGGATACCACCGGCAACCAGGCGGTCCTTCAGCCCCTTGGAAACAGCAATAAAATGATCCGTGAGAAACCGTGTAGCCTTTTCAGCCAGGGTGTTGGCATAACGGGACGCTATTTCCCGGTAATCCTTCTCCAGTAAACTGTGCACAGTGGTGATTACCTTTTTTTTGCCGGCCCGGCGGGCAGCCAGCCTGCCCAGCAGGTTAGCCCTCACCCCGTGGGTATGAACCAGATCATACTCCCCATGTTTAATGAGATCAGACAATTTACCCATCACGGCAAAATCAAATTTGCTATGCATGGGTACGGCCAGGGCGTTAATCCCCGCCTTAGCGGCGATCTGCACAAAGGGTGCGCTAAACAAGCAGCAGACAGTTAGGTCTACGGCCTTTTGGTCAAGCACCCCGGCCAGATTCAAAATATGTTTTTCTGCTCCGCCGAATTCCCCGCCGCCAATAATATGCAGCACCTTCAAGGATTTCACAAATGCGCCCTCCCGCCTTGCTTTTTCATTTTATCAATTTACTATTCATTCCACAAGAAGATTCTCCTGTCAAACGGCCCGCCGGCTCCCTGTGGCATTTCTTTGCCGGCCCCCCCACGATGATCTCATGGATTTCCCCCCTGCTTTGCTTTATAATATATTCATTAACTAACATGGGGGAACTATTTATGACTTCACCGGCATGGCAAGGAAGCCTGCTGTTCCGCCTGGTAGCCGGTCTGGCCGGGACCTTCCGGCAAAGCACCTGCTGTGGCTGGCTTACTGACACCACCTGGCCGGAGCGCAGCCGGGTCATCCGCAGTTCATTGTTTGCCCGGATGCTGACTATCCTGGCCTGCCTGCTACTGCGACCGCTACTATTGGCGGGTACAGCCATAAGGCGTGGTCTACCGGGCAGCTTTTTAGTTAACCTGAGCACAAGACCTTTCTGGAAGAAAAGCTTTATTCTAACTAGTATCGCCCAGATCAGGGTGGAAACAGTGCTGTTGCTGGTGATTGGCTACCCTGTTGTGGACTTCCTGCTGCGCAATTCCAGGTTTATGTTGCTGGCCGGCTACTGGGATGAAATCTTGTTTATCTTAATTGTACTGGCCTGGCCGATCCAGATGGCCTTGCGGGGCAAGCTCTTCTACCGCCTGACCCCAATGGATATGCCCATACTATTTTTCATAGCAGTGGTGGCCTTTCTTTTTTTCGTCCGTTCACCTCAAATGGGTGTCGCCATAGAAGGGGTTCGGGTGTATGTACAGTATATGCTCTGGTTTTTTGTAGCCGGCAACCTGCTGTTGAATAAGCAGCAGGCACGGCAACTAGTTAACTTCCTGGTTTTCCTGGGCACGCTGATCGCTCTCCACGGTGTATATCAGTATATTATTGGGGTAGAAATCCCCTCCACCTGGATGGATGCAGCAGAGGAAAGCGTAAGAACCAGGGTGTTTTCCATCCTCACCAGCCCCAATGTGCTGGGCAGCTTCCTGGTACTGCTAATACCGATAACCTTCAGCCAGCTTCTTTCCGCCGGGTCCAGGCTGCAACGATATTACTATGCCGCTTGCCTGGTACCGATGGCCTTGAGCCTGGTTTTCACCTATTCCCGGGGGGCCTGGCTGGCCATGGCCGGTGCTTTCCTGATCTACGGCCTGATCTACAACTGGCGCATTTTATTAGGACTGGGAGCGATTATCTACACGGCACCAAAGCTTTTGCCGGGTATATCCTCCCGCATCAGCTATATGCTTTCCCCGGCCTACCTGCTGAGTAGTGCGCGAGCCGGCCGGGTAGCCCGCTGGGGCAAGGCAATAGAGAAATTGCAGAGTAACCCGCTGTTTGGTGAAGGGTTCGGCCGGTACGGGGGAGCAGTGGCCGCTCGTTATGTCCCCAGCAGCAATTATGTAGATAACTTTTATCTGAAAACAGCCGCCGAGGCAGGTATTGTCGGCCTGGCAGCCTTTGTCTGGCTGCTGATCAGCGGTATACGCTGTATCTTGAACTCTTACAGAAGACTAACCGATACCTACCTAAAGGGTCTTGCCGGTGGATTATTAGCCGGCCTGATGGGTATATTGCTACATAATGGTGTAGAAAATATCTTTGAGGTACCCACTATGGCCGTCTATTTCTGGTTTTTGCTTGGTGTGGCTGCCGCGCTACCCCACCTTGAAGACCAGGAAACACCCCCACTAAAATAGGGGAGAGGACAATTTGGAGGTTGAATAAAAACCTATGTTGAGAAAAATAAAAGAACCGGTTAATGCCCTTACCCATTTTGTCACCTTTATCGCGTCCATAGTAGGCCTGATATTTTTGATCATCTTATCTAGAAATAACATCTCCAAACTGGTGACCATGACAATTTATGGCGTCAGCATCATTTTTTTATACGGGGCCAGCTCCCTCTACCACTGGCTGATAGCATCACCACGCAAGGTCCAGTTTTTGCGGAAGATGGATCATATCGCCATCTACATGCTCATTGCCGGTTCATATACCCCTTTGTTTTACTACGGACTGACCGGAACATGGAAATGGGCCATGCTTATCGCCGTCTGGGTTCTGGCATTAATTGGTGTGCTGCTGAAGATATGTTTTATGCATATTCCCCGCTATGTTTCCACGGCTTTCTATGTCACCCTGGGTTGGATTGCCCTGGTGCCTTTTATACAACTTTTTAAAAACCTGCCCGCCGGGGCAATTTATTTGATGATTATTGGTGGTGTTGTTTACACTGTAGGGGCCTTAATATACGCCACCAAATGTTTTAATTTCTTTCCCAACCGCTTTGGTTTCCATGAGGTTTTCCACCTTTTTGTCATGGCCGGCAGCATCATTCATTTCATCATGATGGTACAATATTTTGTCCCCCTAAATTAAAAAAAGTGGATTAAGACCCACCCTCCTACATAAACAAATTAGCCCGCAGCAGCCTATATAATAGGGAACCAAACCGTGAGGAATAATCTACAAAAGGGGCATCATATATGATGCCCCCAGGCCTCTTCTATGTCTTCTATAAATTAAGACCAGATCCAGGTCGATTCTTGTTTGTCCTGTCGCCTCCTGTATTGTTTTCCGCCTGCTCATCATCAACGGGCAAAATAATTACCGGGTAATCACCACTTTCCGAGAATCCAGGGATGTCATCTGCCTTTGCTTCATCAGGTATTTCCTCCCCTGATCCGGGCCTTGAATGATGATCCTTCGACCGATCCTTGGAGCCTGCCCCATCCCTACGGCCATCCCCGTCAGACGTAGATGAATCCGGCCGGGCCGGCTTGATGGGGCTACGGATTGTCTCCGCCTCATCTTGTTTTTCGTCATCATCTGCCGGCTCAATTTCCTCTTCAACTATTTTTCTTTCCGGAGGAGGAGCATATTGACCTGTAAGAGGCGTGTTCAGCACAATGTCGGTGGTTACCTCTCCGTCAAAGAGCTTCGCTACCATCTGCCGTGCCTCCGCCGGATCAACTCCCCAGTAACTACCGGCGGCTATATCCAGATTCCGACCCGGCAGGGTTTGGGCCACCATATTGTATTCATCAATGGTTCTTACAGTTGAAGCTAATTTGACCATATCACCAACATTCAGGTTGGTCTTCACATATTTGTTGATTTCCGGCACCAATTTGGGCAATTTGGGAATAGTAGCAGGCTGTAACACTTCTTTGGCCAGGGCCATCAAAAACTTCTGTTGTTGTCTGGTACGTTCTATATCTGCTGCCGCATAGCCGCGATATCTGACAAACTGCACGGCTTTATCCCCATCCAGACGCTGCAGCCCCTTGCTCAAATTAATACAATAACCCGGGTCATCCAGGTGATACATATTTTGCTCCACATCAATGGTAACGCCGCCCAGTATATCAACTATATCCTTGAAACCCCTGAAGTCAGTCATCACATAGTGTTTGAGCGGTATACCCAGAAGATCCGCAACAACCTTTGTAGTCAGCTCCGGCCCACCGTAAACACTGGCACTATTAATTTTATCCATACCGTGCCCGGGTATTTTAACCCTTGTATCCCGCGGGATGGAAAGCAAGGCGATCTGTTTTGACTTGGGATCAATGCTGGCCATGATGATGGAGTCGGTCCGGGCCATGGATTCACCATCCCGGGCGTCGATGCCCAGCAATAGTACATTGGTACGTTTACCGCCTGTCATGGGCAAGGTAATGCCGCTACCCAGTTCATCTATCCGTGGATTTAGTATTTTGTTGAACCCATAATAGCCAGCGGCAAATATTGCTACTATAAGCAAAATACTAATCGCAAAGGATGCCTTTCTCTTTAGCCTGCGCTTCGGTTTGCTCACATCATTCCACCTCATTTAAATGCAGTTGGTTTCCCAAGAATGAAATCAACTGACTAGCGTACTGAGGCCCCGCCCCGATACATGACCACAACAGCGGACTGGGCACCGATGGCACGTCCGTCATCCCGTGGTACCAGCAAAAGATGGTTGTTTGGCACCCGACTCCCGGCAAAAATATCTGCTCCGGCAGTCAAATCAGGAATACCATTGCCGACCGGGTCAATAACGACCGTCTGCCCACGCCTAACAATTATTTCCGTCCCTGCCCTGCCGGTGAGAACCTGCCCCCTTTCCAGCTCCGCCACTTCCCACTGTACATACTGATCAACATAACTCTGGCTCACCAAAGGGTCACCGCTACTGCCCGGATCATGATCCGATCCGGCAAAGGCGGAATAAACCACAAACAGGCTGGCCGCCACAAGTAAAATTAGGATTACTGTTCTAGTTCTGTTTAGCCTCATCACGACTCCCCCTCGCAAAAAATACAATGCGACACTGCAAAATATTGTACACTAGAAGATTCCACCGAGGTGCAACCAACCCCGGCTTGTGTCTATAAAATTGTATATCAAGATTTGCCACCTGGCAAGACGGAAATTGTCATAATTCGTCAAGTAACGCTCTAATATCCATCCTATTAATAGTTAGACGCTAGATAGACCCTAAAAGTTCTGCCACCATTAAAGCATTTTTTAAAGCCCTGGCGCGCAAAGGCTTTACCCGGGCCTTTAAACTTTTGCTTATTACATCTCGTTGCTCCAGGACAGACCTGATTCCCTGGGAAAGCGCCGCATATTCCAGGTTTTCCGCGCTAAACCCATCAGGCAGGCCCACCGACTGTAAGAATCGATTTACCTTGGGGTCATAGGGAATACCAACCACAGGCACACCGAAAATTACACTGAAGATCAGGAAATGCAGTCTCATGCCGATAGCTAGATCCAGATTGGCAGTAACTGACATTATATTCATATAATCAGCCTGTTCCGCAAACAGCAGGGCCCTGCCCTGCATACGGGCAGCCACCTCCCGGCAGGTTGTTAGATCACCGGGACAGTGCATCGGTACCAGCACCACCTGCCAGCCTTTTTCCAGTAGATCATCGGCGACCCGAGCAATTATCTCCTTGTACCCGTCCAGGCCCTTCCAGGGGCGTACCGATATACCGGCCAGGGGCCGCTTGTCTGCCCCCAACTTGTTTAAAATTTTCCGCCCTTTTTCTCTATCCACCAGGTCAGGGTTGAGCCCAAGTACGGGATCGGCAGTAACCTCCACCCGAGCCCCCGCTACCCCCAGACCACACATCTCATCCTTGGAATCGGGATCCCGCAGGGTAATTGTATGAACACCTTTGGCCACCCAACGCACCAATGCTTTTCCCAAAGCAGAATTGACCGGCCCAAATCCCTGGGCATAAAAGAAAACGGGCTTGCCCAGCAGCCCGGCCATCAAAACCACGCCCAGGTAATAGATGATACTTCTGGGCCCGTTTATATCCTGTAACAGTCCGCCGGCGCCACTAATCAGCAGTTGGCATTCCCTGAGAGCCCTAAAAACCTGGGCGGGATTGTCCCTGGATATGGCCCGAACACCAAATTCCTGGGCTGTGTATGCCGGATCCCCGGACAATACCACAACCTCCAGGTCGGGGACAACATCGCGTAAGGCCACCAGCATGGCATATAGTATGGCTTCATCGCCACTGTTGTGGAAACCGTAGTAACCGGAGATTACCACCTTAGGCATATAATTATTCTCCAAATAAAAACAATTGCACAAGATTTGCAGGGTTAAGACCAGTCAGTTTTACATAACATAGAAACCATTAATGTTTTTGCTTATAGTAACCCTGCTAATTTATTCTAATTGTTTCCCTGCGAATCCTGTCTTGTTTTTTTTAGTTTGTATTCTTTGATCACTGCCCAGACGAAAAGGGGTAGGATCATCTGGCGGCGCCATCGGGAGGGCTGTCTCAACAAGCGGGCCAGCCATTCCAGGCGCATGCGGCGAATCCAACGCGGTGCACGGGCCACTTTACCGGCCAGGACATCAAAACTACCGCCCACTCCAATGGCCACCCCGGCACCCGTTTTCTCCAAATACCTGTCGATCCATATTTCCTGTTTAGGCGCCCCAAGAGCCACAAAAAGCAGGTCTGGCGCAGAATCCCTAATTTCCCGTGCAATCCCGCGTTCCTCATCCTCTTGAAAATAACCATGCCTGCTGCCGGCTATCCTCAGGCCAGGGTATTCCCTGTGGGCCTTTTCCGCTGCCGCGGCAGCAACACCAGGGCCCGCACCGAAGAAATAAACACTCCAGCCAGCCGCAGAAGCCCTTTCTAAAAGCCCGAGCATCAAGTCAATCCCGGTAACCCGCTCAGGAACAGGGCAACCTGCCACCCGGCAGGCCCAGACAATCCCTTCCCCGTCGGCAGTGACCAGGTCCGCCCGCCGGGCCAGGTCCAAAAGCCTGTGGTCAAACCTGGCCCTATAAAGATATTCAGGATTAAGGGTCATCACCCAGGCCGGCCTATTGGTGCTGACCAGGCCAGCCACATGGGCCACTGTTTCCTCCATACCGAGGGCGTCAATGCCCACACCGAAGAGATTTGCTCTCATCCTGTAAAAAACCTCTTGTTTCCTCGACTTTTCACCATGCACTATTCTATCACAATTTTTGACACTTCTCCACAATTCTCTAGCCACTAGAACCTCCCCCTCCTTAATTACATACGGTCGTTAAACCCACTGCAGCAGTGGTGTCTAATTCCCTTTTCTCCCGGCAGGGATACCCATGTTAATGCAGAAATGTATAAATTAGTGCTCAATACCCGGGTTGAAAATGATTAACATAGAGGGGGTTTGCTCATGGACAACGAAAAATTTCAGGAATTGATGCTGCAACAGTTTAGTAATATGGACCGGCAATTCAGCAAAGTTTTCGATCGACTAGAACGGCTTGAATCCAACCAGCAGGAGTTTACAGCCAGCCAGAAAAAACTAGAAACCAGCCAGCAAGAACTTACGATTAACCAGCAAAAATTTGAATCCAATCAACAAAATTTTGCGAATAAACAGGAAGAAATGGCTGAAAGCCAACAAATGCTTATAGATAACCAGCAAGGGTTTGCGATTAACTTGGAAAAATTGGAATCCAATCAAGAAAAATTTGCCGCCGACCAGAAGATGCTTGCG
>JAAYRI010000068.1 GCA_012518875.1 Peptococcaceae bacterium | reverse complement strand
TTTTGCAGTCCATTACGATCTAGAATGTGAAGAAAAAGGCCCAGATGCTTGCTAATCTGCAACATTTGGGCCTTTTAATGTGCAAAACTTCCGATTGAACCCTTCAAGAACCGTCCCTCTGTGTCGCAAGGAACCGTCCCTCTGTGTCGCATGAATAATCACCAGCTTAACGGCACCCATAAAAGGGTGTTTTTTCTATTGATTTTGAGCATTTTATTAAGTTATGTGCCTTTTTGCCGATATGAATAATAAGGGAGCAACTTTTTAACCGCAGTTATAAGTATAGTTAGCGGTTAAATTTGTCGGGAGGATGATCTAAATGTGCCGGAAACTGCTGGTGTCTTTTTTAACTGTGTTTTTTTTATTGGCTATGTCAACCTGCACCGAGGCGTATGAAAAAACTAGCCCCGAAATAGTCTGGCAGGGAACGCGTTTGGGCAAGGCAACTGATCTGATTCAGGGTCCCAATGGGCTGTTCTACCTGCCGTCAGGGAATAAGGTAGCGGCAGTGGATGATCAGGGTCAGAAGCTGTGGGAGGCCGCCCTTTCGACTGGCGGGAAAAAAGGCTTGCCTGTTTTTGACGGGCGGGGATCTATATTCTTCCCGGGCAGCGCTTCTATTCAGGAGGTCAAGTTAAACGGCAGCAACGGCTGGCATTTTAATGTATATGGGGATAAAAACAATAGCCCTATGATTACCTTTGGCCCTGGCAACCTGTTGTATCTGCCTTTGCCCTCAGGTCTGTATGCCCTTGACGCCAAAGGCCACTACCAGTGGCTGAGGCAACAGTATGAAAGCGGGAATGCAAACTGCACCAAGATTGCAGATAAACGAGAAATCTTAGCTTGCGCCGGCAATAGCCAGGCTGTCTTTGTAGTTACCGGCAAAAAAGGCCAGGGCCATAGCCTTCTGGCGCTAAGTGGAGAGGGTAAAATCCTTTGGCGCCACTGGCTGGGGGATATAAAAACAGCAAATTTGGCGGTTGGCTGTGACGGGTGGCTTTATGCCACTGTGAATCACCGTTTATCCAAAGGTATGGTCTATGCCTTCAACAGTGTTGGGGATGGCAGCCCCCAGTGGAGTTATTCTATCAAGGATAATAATTTGACGGCACCTACACCCTCCAGGCACGGGCTGCTTTATTTTTGTGCCGGTAACGAACTGTTTGCCCTGGATTTAGCCGACGGTTCCCAGGTATGGAGTGTCCTGACGAATAAGACACTGTCGTGTCCGGCTGTCGATGAAGACACCTTGTGGGTTTACCTGGGTACCGCCGACAGCCGCCTGCTGGCGGTAACTCCCCAGGGGCGGTTGGATTGGAACCTGACCCTGGACGGCAAGGTGACAGCACGGCCGCTGCCGGGTTCAGATGGAACCCTCTATGTGGCAACAGATAAGGGAAGCCTGTATAAAATAAAAACATGCGCTTTTGCAAGGGGGGAATAAAATGTTTAAAAAGGTGGGGCAACCAACCATTTTTTTGAGAATACTGCCACTGCCAATACTGTTTTTATTGGCCCTGTCGGCAATTATTTTTTTGCGGCCATTTCCTGCAGCGGCGGACTCAGCTGCTAACAGTGTTTTTTTCAGGGATCTGCAGGGACACTGGGCGGGTAGCCACATTACCAGGCTGGCTTCCCTGGATGCCATTAAAGGTTACCCGGATTACACCTTTAAACCTGGGCAGCAAATCAGCCGGCTGGAAACCCTGGTTTTGTTGATGAGATCGACGGGTTTTGAGGTGGAGGCCAAGCAGTTAACCCGGGCTGGTTCCTCTTCCGGCCACCCGGCGGCTGGTGCCGGGGGAGCCTCTTCAGCTACTTCCCGGGTTCCATGGGGGCAGGAATATCTGGACCTGGCCGTAGATAAAGGGTTTTTGCAATTCGATGGTGCCAACTGTTACGACTTTAACGCTCCGGCCACCCGCCTGGAGGCGGCCCTGCTGCTGGCTCACATGCTTTACCTGCAGCCGCCCTTGCCTGCTTCCGGTAAAAAAGTGGATGGTTTCATCATTGACAGGGCTTTTACCGACGAAGCCCAGGTACCGCCAAGTGACAGAACCTGCCTGCGGGCCCTGGCTGCTGCCGGCATCATGTCCGGCTATCCGGACGGTTCCTTCCGCCCGCAAAACTATCTCACTCGGGCGGAGGCAGCGGTAATCATCAGTGGGCTGGTAGACCAGGACTGGATAAAAATATCTGAAGGGAAACGTTATTTAGGCTTGATTTCCGGCATAAACAGCGCCAGGGGAGTTAGGGAACTTGAACTTATCACACCGGGCCAGGTGCAAAAATTCAAGGTGGATCAGGATGTTTATTGCTGTGAAGATGGCGGTGAACTGTCCCTTGAGCAGGCAGTGGGCCGGCGCGCCGAAATTATCCTGGGCAAAAGTAAACAGGTCCTCTGGGTAAACCTTTCCCAGCCCAGGGAAACCAGCTTGGATACAGAGACCATCAGGGGTTCGGTAAAGCTAGTAGCTCTGGGTAAGGAGAACCTGCTGGTGCTCAGCGATCTAAACTGTCAGGACAGGCTCCTGCCTGTGAGCTGGGAGGCGGTATTGTATAAGAAAGACGCCTTGCAGAGTTTTGCCTCCCTTAAGCCCGGTGTTTTTTTGGATGTGCAGATCAGTGGGGGCCATGTCAAAAAGGCTACCATGTTGGAGGTGAAAAGCATTTCCAGCCAAATAGAAAGGTTTGACGGCCGGCGCCTGTATCTAAAAGGCAAAGCATCCGCCAACAAACCGGGCTGGTTCAACTACTATGATCGTGCCCGGGTAGTTGATCGGGAAGGTTTTAGCAGGGGGGAAGTCCAGGTTGGCGACAGGGTGCAAATAACCTATCTAGATCCTTATCCGGGGGAAATTGATGATGAGATACCGCTGGAAATAAGGGTACAGTAGGAAACCAGGGGGGACAGCCCACCCGGACAGGGGGACAGTCCCTTTATGCTATTCAGCGACTTTTACATTTCCTACATTAAAGCCATGGCTACCAGCTAAATCCCCCATGTTTTGGCTGCCAATACAAGGGTTTTCCCCAGCCAGAAAACCGGCAGGACAGTCCCCCCTATTCTCCTGGTTTCCCTGGTGTTGACAAAAAATAACCCATCATTATATAACGGGGTAAACTGGGTGTCAATATAAAATTTTGAATTAATGCCTGATAGGTGATATAATAGCAGTAACCGGATCCCGACAACGACTTGCCGGATAAGGCGCAAGCAGGGATCCGTTGTAATGAGGGTAGGTTTGCGTGGGTAAAATTTAGGGGGGATTATATATATGCAGTTGTATAGTAAACAAGTAATGCATAAGATTTTTGGTGAGGGAAAGATTGTTCAGCATGATGATTCATATGTTCAGGT
>JAAYRI010000067.1 GCA_012518875.1 Peptococcaceae bacterium | reverse complement strand
CTGGTCGCTAATCATTACCATGTGGTGGACTTGCACCACCTACCTACTGCCGGCTTTTACCGGCGCTTTCGAACCGTCCCCTTGTGTCCCTTTGTCTGGCCTTTACTACCTCATTACCTGCCCGCTGTTGCGGCGGTAAACCAGGTGTTCTAAAATGAGGACTGCTAAAACCCCTACTACAAAACCGTTGGTGGCAATGGGACGCAACCCGGCGGGAAGCTGGGTCGCAATTTCTGGCGGGAGAAACGCCACCACAGTGCCCAGCATCAATGGAAGGCCAATGATTAGCCCATCATCAAATGAGCCGGCAGCACGAGACTCCATAACCATAAGCAGGGCCGCCGCTATTTGTGCAGTCATGATATAAATAAGGATAGCACCGATAACAGGAGCGGGAACACTACTGATTAGGCCAATGGCCAGGGGTGAAAATGCCAGAATCATTAGCCCAGCGGCAGCCGGGACCAGAGCATAGCGGGAAGCAACCCCTGTAGCAGCAATGACACCAGGACTTAAAGAAAAGTTTACCGGTCCAATGACACCGAAAAACCCGGCCAAAACATTGCCTACCCCCGTTGTTAGGACACCACGGGTAATGCGTTTTTCCATTCCACCTGCCTTTAATAGCGTGCCTACGGATTGGATTGAACCCAAATCGTTAATGGACAAAGCCAAAAAACAAATCAAAAAAGCTACCAGGGCCCCAGGGTCGGGCAAACCAATTTCCGCTGCCGGCCAGCCCGGAAAAGCAAAGGTAGCAAGATGGCCTACTGACGCTCCCAGGGATCTAAAAAACAGGTAATAAATCAGGCTGCCCGCCAACATGGACCAGATGGCCAGGGTTGATTTCCAGATACCTTTCAGTAGCCCATTCGCCAGGAATATGGCCAGGGTGAACAAAACGGCGAAAACCAGGTTGATGGAAGCAGGAACAGGTTCACTGGCAGTCACCAGGTTAAGTATGGTCGGTGCCAGGGTGAAAGCAATGAGCATCAGGATAACTACAATCACCCGGGGGGTGAAAAGCCTTTTTAGGTGTCCAAAAAGACCGACTCCAGCAAGAATAGCCAGGAGCGCCCCGCCAATAATCAGTGAACCGTTAATGGTTGCGCTGCCTCTTTCAAAGGTAGAAATAATACCAATTAAAAGCACCGTAGCCGGTCCCACCACCAAAGGCAACTGGTGCCCCCAGAGCACCTGCACCAATAGGACTACCGCTATCACCACGAAAAGCTCTTGCAGGTAGAAAATGGGGTCAACATTGTGCCCCTGCATGCCTGCTACCACCCGCCCGATAACGATAATAGGAGGGATTGTCACCGCCAGCCACTGAAGCCCAAATAACAACAGCGCTCCCCACCCGGGGAGATCATCCAATTCATATCTAAAATGCATAAGTACAGGCCACCTTCTTAATATCACCGCCATTATAATAAACAGCGCGTGCTAAATGTCCCGCCCATTATATCACACATCCCGGTGTGGTATATAAACAGAAGGGCTCCCCCCCCTTACAGAGAGGATGAAGCCCCTACCTTTGTTTACGCGTCTGTCTGTTAATTAGTTTAACAAGCCTGTTCCTCAGGCGGTTTCAATGCTACTGTCCAGCTGTAGGCCAAATTTTTCCACTGCCTGTTCGCGCATCTTATATTTGAGAATTTTCCCCGCGGCATTCATGGGAAAGTCAGCAACAAAATCCACATAACGCGGGGTTTTGTGCTTGGCCATGTGTGAACGGACATAATCCTTTAGTTCAT
>JAAYRI010000066.1 GCA_012518875.1 Peptococcaceae bacterium | reverse complement strand
GAGGTTGACCCCAGGAAAGCCCCTTCTACCAGTATTTGGTGGGACAAGGTACCTGTCCCCGCGTCCCACCCCATGTCCCTCGGGATCGAAAATCGAAAAATCTGCAGGAAAAGGACACTTCCACCCCGAAATTGGTTACGGCCACGTTCTCAGGTGGCGCTAGTCAAAATAGGGGGGACATTCGATGAGAAAGAACAATATTCTTTTAGGTGCCGTGTCCTTGGTTACCGTAGTTTTCTGGCTGCTTCTCAAACCTGTGGAGCCCATTGCTACCGCTGTCCATATTTCCCAATTGGTGGGTGCCCTGTCCCTTGTAGGGCTGGCTTATGTGAATTTCATTGCCACCAGGCACCCCTGGGTGGATCGCCTGTTTGGTGGGCTGGACAAAGCCTATGTCAACCACAAATGGGTGAGTCTCATTGCTATCATCCTGATCATTGCCCATATCGGTATCCTTGCCGGGGGTGAAGGCCTGATTATAGCCAGGGGGGTTATTAATCCCGAGGATGGTCCGGGGATGCTCGGTTGGGTCAGCACTGTGCTATTTTTGGTGTTGGGACATATTGCCTTCTGGGCCACCAAGATGAATTATGAAACCTGGAAGTCCATTCATAAGATCATGTTCTTGCCGTATTTAGTCGGCCTGGCCCATTATTATCAGTGTTCCGACTATATGGTTTTGGGTTTGGCGCCTTTTAACATTTGGCTAAACCTGGTCAATGCCGTCGGCCTCATAGCAGTAATCTACAGTATTTTTATTTATGAAAAAACCGCCTTTCGGTATCGTTATAACGTCTCCAGAGTGAAAAACGTGGCCAAAGATACAATAGAAATAACGGGGAATACCACCGACAAATACCTTGAATTTAAACCCGGCCAATTTACCTTCCTAAAATTCCCAGATAGGAGCATTAACTTCCCCTCCCATCCCTTTACAATTAGCCAGGCGCCCCAAAAGGGGGAAATCCAGTTCACAGTTAAAAACCTGGGCGACCATACAGCGAAGCTGATAGACAAGGTGAAGGTAGGCGATCAGTTTGCGGTAACCAGGCCCTCTGGTATGTTTGATTACACCAGAGGCAGTCGACATCAAATCTGGATCGCCGGGGGGATTGGGATTACCCCCTTTCGCAGTTTCCTCCAGGCAGGCGTCCCGGAGGAATTTTCAGTGGACCTTTTTTATGCCTATAACAATGCTGCCGAGGGACCTTACCTGGACGAACTAAAGACATTGCTAGGCGGGGGAAATGTACGACTTCATTTGATAGATTATAGGGAAAAGGGCTTTCTGACAGTGGAGATGATCGAAGAAGCGGTGAAGATTGAAAACCCGGTTGATATTTATTTTTGCGGCCCAGTACCTATGCGGGTGGGCCTGAAAAAGGCCATGGAGCAAAGCAACCTGAATGTCTTGGGTTTCCACTTTGAAGAGTTTAAGTTTAGATAGGGGTCGTGTGGGGATGATTGGCATGTTTTTATTAAGGTAAGATGGGGCTTATGAAGGCCCTCTGGCGGTTTTGCTGAGTCAAGAGAATAATTGCCAGGAACCTAAAAAGAGCCGTGAGGGGCTCTTTTCTTATATTATTCTGGGGACGCTACAAGGAAGTAGGGGTAAAATGGAGAAAGAAGATCATAAAAATTAAGGAATGATTGCAAAAAGATGGGCGACATAGTGGAAACGGGGGAAAAAACGGCGGGGGTTGAGAATGTACCCGGGCTGCAGCATCATATTTTTGATATTTGTGGTGGGACTATGTCGGTGTATGAGGCAGGCCAAAAAGATAGGCCGGTGGTAGTGATGCTGCACGGCGCTATGTTTGACCAGGCCAGGTTTAGCTGGGATCAGCTATTTCCCTTTCTCAGCCGATATTACCACCTGTTTGCCCCGGACATACCCCGACACGGCAAATCCAGGCCCTGGACCGGAAATCTCAGTCATGCCAGGCTGGTGGATATTCTACAAAAAACGTTTCGCCGGCTGGAACTGGATTATTTTAGCCTAGTTGGCCTCTCAATGGGCGGTGCCCTCAGCATTGAATATGCCTCGCTGCACCCTCGCCAGGTGAAATCCCTGATCTTGTTTGAACCCGGCGGATTGGGGGACAAAATAAACCTCCAGTTTGCCATCTGGCTGTATACAAAAATCCCTTTCATGCTGCAGTTGCTCAGTAAAAAATATGCCAAAATGGATCAAGCTGCTTT
>JAAYRI010000065.1 GCA_012518875.1 Peptococcaceae bacterium | reverse complement strand
GCTATAAAACCGGCCTAATTATTATACTGCAGGTGCTGTTCCTGTTCATCCTCATTGGTGTGCGGTACTTTAGCCTGTCCACCGGCACCCCTGTCCTGTTAAAGGCAGCGCCGGAAGACCCCTGGGACGTGTTTCGAGGTGAATATGTGCGCCTGGCATATGACGTGAACTGGATCGACAGCGGGGATTTGCATCTTGGTGTGCCCCAAAACAAGGATGTCTATGTGCTCCTGGAAAGGGACGGAAAATACTGGTATGCGGCGGGTCTCTCCGTGGATAAGCCGGAGCTGAAGGATGACCAGGTTTTTATCAAAGGCTACATAAACTATTTTGATGAGGCAAAACAGCAGTACCGTGTGTTATATGGTATCGAGAGCTATTATGTAGCCGAAGGGACCGGCCGGGCCCTGGAAAACGCCGGGGTTTTTGAGGTTTTGGTGCGGGTGGACCGATTCGGCAGCGGGGTGATAGAAAAAATAGCGGCAGGTGGGGGACAGTCTCCCTGACACAATTCGTCAATAAAGGACAGGTTTTGCATCCATTTTTGTTCCGCAAATACATAATTGAAGAGGCTGGAGCAGCTTGTTGGCAAATGACCTGCTTATCACCGGGGCCATCAATTGGCAATATCCTCCTCTAACGGCGGCAACCGGCCGGACTGGGATCCCCGAGTCTTGAAGCCTTTATAAAGCACACAGTAGATGAATATTAGCCCTACATATCCTACCAGGGGATAAAACACACCCACAAGTTTGCTGAAGGGAAATAAACTGATCACAAAAGTGCCGCCGGCCACTGTGACCGCGAATATCCTGTTTTTTCTAATATCTGTGGCAAAAAACCTACTGCAGACAGTCCACATCATGGTGGCGCAGGAAGAAAAGATGCCCAGGATGAGGATGAGGGAAAATGCAGCCCCAAAAATGTAAGATATCTTCTTGGCCAGATATAAAGTGGGAATAGCCAGGGCCGATGTGTTCCCGGCATCCAGCAAAATGGCTGTATTGATGATGGCAATGGTGGCTACTAGAGCCAGGGCACCACACAGTGCGCCCAGTCGGGCCGATTGCCTGCTCGCTGCCCCGGCGCCTAAAGCTGTATAATAGGTGCTGCCACAAAAAAAATTCAGCGATAGATATAAGGCCGCGCTTAAAAGCCAGTGGGGAGAGGCTTGTATGGGCTGCAAAACCGGTGTATATTGGGTCACCGTTGTAATATTGCCCAGATCCCTGACTACCGTGATTGTGCCCACCAGCAAAGTGAAGATGATGATTACCGGGCTAATTACGGCTACGATTTTGACCATTTTTTCGAAGCCGATCAGGTAGACGCTTAAAACCAGCGTTGCCAGCAGGGCCGATCCAATATAGTGATTGATACCGTAATATTCAAAAAGAGTGGCGCCGGCGCCGGAGGTAAGAACGGACATCAGCAGTACCAGGGTTACAGGAATCAGCCAGGTGTACAGTGTGCCCAGCTTATTTCCGCAAAAATAGGCAAAATGGCTGAATTTTTCCGTCCCTTGATGGTCATAACCGGTGGTGATAATAATCCGGCCCAGGATCAGGAAACCGGCCAGATTCAGGGCCACTACACCATAGCCGGCATAGCCGTAGCTGGAAAAAAACTGCAGTATTTCCTGTCCGGTGGCGAACCCGGCCCCAATCACCCAGGCCATAAAGGCCCCCGTGTACCTCAATACCGCCGGCAGGTTGTATTCTTGGTTTTTTCTGCTACTCATGGGCCCACATCTCCAGTCTCCTGTAACCAACATCCTTAATCATAGCGCATCATAGGGCACAAAGATACACCAGTTTGGGACGGGTGCATGGGCTGCTACAGGACAGGCGAGACTACCCAGATACTGTCCATTCATTCTAAAGCAGGATTCCCAAAAAACATGGCATATTTAAAGGAGGCTGTAGCAGCATGCCGGTTAACGATCTGGTGGGTTTAATAATAACAATCCTGTTGGGGCTGGTAGTTGTGATCATTGCTCTGGTTTTGCTTACCGGCCGGGGTTCCTTTCTAATAGCCGGGTTTAACACCTTGCCGGAGGAGGAAAAGGAAAAATTTGATCGGCAGGCTCTGTGCCGGTTTATGGGGAAAATAACGTTGCCCATTGGCGTTCTCATGCCCCTTGTTGCTATCGGCGGCATTTTGCAGGTGGCCTGGCTGTCTGTACTATATGCCTTGATCGTAGTTTCCCTGACCATTTTTGCTATAGTCTACAGCAACACCGGCCATCGTTTTAGAAAATGAATACCAGGAGGTGGCAAATAATGAGATCCAGCCAAAATGTGTTACTGGTTGAGACGGTGGAGTTACTCAAAAATAAAATAGGCCCGGAGATCAACCAAATTAAGGTGGAGCGAGCCGTATTTGGCTTGTTTTTTTCCGGTGTCAAGCTTTCAACAGGCCACGGGGGGCTGTGTTTTACCCCGGTTAAGGAAATGCCGGAGGCGGTTTGTTGTCCTAGTTCGGCCCGGGCCATGCCTTTGTCCGGGCGGCTCGGGGGACGAGCTGCTTTAACCTATGTGGAGGATGTGTTTTCGCCCAACCCTCTCAAAAGGACCCTGGGAATTGCGGTTTTAAACGCCCTCAGCACCTGGTGCTGGGAAAGGGAAAAGCCGGCTGATTATACAGTAGTTACCGGCAGGGATGCCTTTGACGAGGTGGATGTGAGCCGGTTTAACAAAACTGTGGTCATCGGGGCCCTGGTGCCGATTTTGAAAAAGCTAAACCAGGCGAACGCCGACTATAAGGTTCTGGAAATGGACTCCCGGTCGCTCAAAGGAAAAGAACTGGATCACTATGCCCCGGCGACAGAAGCATCCTTCCATGTGCCCGGTGCTGATCTCTTGGTCATCACAGGAGTGACCATATTGAATAAAACTCTGGCCGCTTTGCTTGAAATAGCTCACAAAGACGCTGAAATAATCGTTGTCGGGCCCACAGCCAGCAT
>JAAYRI010000010.1 GCA_012518875.1 Peptococcaceae bacterium | reverse complement strand
CCGGTGTGATTGATAAAACAAAACTGAACCAACCATAGGCCTGGCGCCGTCCTACATATAGGATTATATTGAATGGAGGACGATAGCCATGAAGCGCATGAAGTACATAGTTATGGTTTGCCTGGTGGCCGTATTGGCTCTGGCAGTTAACAACATGCCTGCAAACAGCGGGCAAACCGAAGTAAAAGTCTACCTGGACGGCAGCATGCTGGCACTTGATCAACCGCCGATAATTGAAAATGACCGGACCCTGGTACCCCTAAGGGCGATCTTTGCAGCCCTGGACGCGGACGTGAGCTGGGATGGTGAAACCAGCACTGTGACAGCCCAAAAAGAGCAGGTGGAAGTCAAACTGCAGATCGGCAGCAAAACGGCCTATGTAAACAACCAGGCTGTGGAGCTGGATGTGCCGGGAAGGATCGTTAACGACCGGACTCTGGTACCCTTAAGGTTTGTCAGTGAAGCCCTGGACGCCGAGGTAGACTGGGATGGTTCCACCAGAACTGTGCGGATCACGCGGGCCTCAGGTTCCTCTGCTGCGGACTCAAACAACCAGTTTGGTTTCAATCTATACAACCAGCTGAGAAAGGACAGCGGGAACATTATGGTCTCGCCAATCAGCGTGGCCATGGCCCTGCAGATGACCTATAACGGCGCCGGCGCCGAAACAAAGGCAGACATGGCCCAGGTGTTACAGATTGCCGGTATGGATCTAAATACCTTAAATCAAAACAGCCGGGAACTGCTACAAAAGCTGCAGACTGGGGACGCCAAAATCACCCTGGAAATCGCCAATTCCCTCTGGCTACGAGAAGGCATGGCTTTTGACCAGGACTTCCTCCGGCGCAACAAGGACTATTACTATGCGGGGGCGTACAACCTGGACTTTAGTCAGCCAGAGGCAGCAGACACGATCAACAACTGGGTGGGAGAGAATACGAAAGGGCTAATTAAAGACATTGTGAACCCTCCCATCGACCCTAGAACGATCATGTTTCTGATTAACGCCACCTACTTCCAGGGGACTTGGACGAAACAGTTCGTTAAGCAGGCCACCTTTGAGGACACCTTTTATTCAGCCGCAGGCAATCAAGCCTGGGTGCCGATGATGAACCAGGCGGGCACCTATGACTACCTTGAGACAGCAGATTTTCAGGCCATAAGGCTGCCCTACGGTGAAGAGAAAAAAATGGGGATGTATGTCTTTTTGCCCCAGGAGAATTCCAGCCTGGCGGAATTTCATAACAAGCTGGACTATGCCCATTGGGAAAACTGGCTCTCCCGTTTTGAGACCAAGTCGGGGACGATCATGCTGCCCCGCTTTTCCCTGGAATACGAGGAATCATTAAAAGGCGCCCTGGCAGCACTGGGCATGGAAATGGCCTTTGACCCCGATAGGGCGGACTTTTCCAGGATGGTCCCGGCGAATAATAATAGCGACGATGTCTATATCAGTGATGTCCGACACAAAACCTATATCGATGTAGATGAAGCAGGTACTGAAGCTGCTGCGGTCACTTCAGTGGATGTGACCGCCACGAGTATGCCGCTGTATGATTTCAACATGAAAGTAGACCGGCCGTTCTTCTATGTCATCCATGACAGTGAGACAGGATCCATTCTTTTCATGGGTTCGGTTGCTGAGCTCAGCTAAATGAATCAGTTTGATAGCAGGAATCAGGCCTCCGAATAAAACAGGGGCAGAAAATGTCTGCTGTATGAGTTTTGGAATTTTTACAAGGCCTGGCCATGGAACCAGATAAAGAGCCCCGGCATAAAAAGATGGGCCTCTAGGATAGTGCGGGCCCGGCCGGGCAGGGGCCCCCACTAGGAAAAAGTAAAAACCAGTGCAAACTGGTTTTTGCTCTATTTATGCCCCATCTGGATCATCGCCGCCTTTAGCTGATCAACAAGGGGTATATCTGCCGGGGCAAAAACATAATGCCCCAGTTCATTGGCGGTGACCCATTTGTAATCCATATGCACAGAGGCTTCCATAACGCCGCTGACCCATTGGCACCGGTAAGCCAGCAGGCGTATCGCTCCTTGGGCATAGTTATAGGTAGAAGCGGCAAAAAATTCACCCACGGCTACATTTATGCCCAACTCCTCCCTCATTTCTCTAGCCAGACTTTCTTCAGGTGTTTCCCCCTGTTCCACCTTGCCGCCAGGCAATTCCCATAATTCTGCCAGGTGATCATCTTTATTCCTCTGGGCAATCAAAACCTTATTGCCACTGATCAAGATTGCAGCCACCACGTCCTGCACTGCACTCATGCTTTAACCTCCAACATTAGCAAAATCCCAATAATGATCCCACTAATCAATTCCCTAAATTCATCACTGTATTCTTTTTGTGTCCTGCTATCTCCCCCTGTAATTATAATGCTATCAGCTACAAAGGATTTTTCCACTTTAATCAGGGGGCTCTACAGTCGCGGCTGCCGCCGGGATACGGGTTACTGCCACGGGTAGTGGAGATACTATGGGGAGGTAAACAGTCCCCATCGAAAAACAAGGCATGGAATAATTTAACCATATTGCCCTATGGAGCACAAGCTTGCCCTATGGTGGGTTGTTTTTGGTGCTTGAAGCCGGTATAAAAGGAGTTACTTGTCAGTGGAAAAGAACAACAATAAGCTAAACTCGTCCCAGGTTACCCCAGGCAGTGGGGGTGTGGAAACCATGGGAAGTGGACTTTACGAAACCGCCATGAAAGAAACCGATGTGGTTTTGCGTCAGTTGAACACTTCCCTTGAGGGACTCACCGAGAATATGGTCGATGAAATGCGTGACCTTTATGGTAACAATGAGGTTACATATGGCGAAAGAAAATCCTTGTGGCAGAGGATTTTCGAAGCCTTTGCCAACCCATTTACTGCCATTCTCTTTGCTCTCGCCATTGTATCTTTTGTCACAGATGTGCTTTTGGCTGAGCCGGGCGATAAGAATCCGACAACCGTGATCATTATTACAACAATGATACTGATTGCCGGGGTCCTTCGTTTTGTACAGGAAACCCGTGGCGGCAATGCGGCGGAGCGGTTAAGCAAAATGATTAAAACCACCACTGCCGTAGAGCGGCAGGGGGTTGGCAGAAGGGAAATCCTACTTGAGGATGTTGTGGTCGGTGACATTATTTATTTGGCGGCCGGGGATATTGTGCCCGCGGATGTGCGCATCCTCAAGTCCAAGGACCTGTTTGTGAATCAGTCCCCCCTGACCGGGGAAAGTGAACAGGTTGAAAAGTTTCCAGACATCGTGAAACAAGGGGAATATGACACCCTGACCGAATATCACAACCTTGCCTTTATGGGCAGTACTGTGGTTATCGGTGCGGCAACCTGTGTGGTCATTGGGACAGGGGACGACACATTTTTTGGGACTATTGCCCAGGGCTTGACAGTCAAGCCGGTCCAAACCAGCTTTGAAAAAGGTGTGAACTCCGTTTCCTGGGTGCTAATCCGTTTTATGTTGGTGATGGTCCCGGTGGTGCTGTTTATCAATGGCTTTACAAAGGGCAATTGGCTGGATGCCTTTCTGTTTGCCATTTCCGTGGCGGTGGGCTTGACGCCGGAAATGCTCCCCACCATTGTTACCACCGCTCTGGCCAAAGGCGCTGTGGCCATGTCCAGGGAAAAGACAATCATTAAAAATCTGAACGCTATACAAAACCTGGGCTCCATGAATGTCCTTTGCACCGATAAAACAGGGACCTTAACACTAGACAAGGTTGTACTGCAGTATCATTTGGATGTGCATGGCAATGAGGATGTGCGGGTGCTCCGCCACGCTTTTCTAAACAGCTATTACCAGACCGGATTGAAAAATTTGATGGATGCATCAATCATTGAGCGGACTGAACAGGAAAGTGCCAGTGAAGTCACCCTGCAGGGTTTGTCCACCAACTATGACAAGGTGGACGAAATCCCCTTTGATTTCCAGCGCCGGCGGATGAGCGTAGTGATTGAAGATAAAAAGGGCAAGACCCAGATGGTTACTAAAGGTGCGGTGGAGGAAATGCTCTCCATCAGTAATTATGTGGAATACAAGGGCAAGGTCGAACCAATGACCGATGTCATCAAGCAGGACATTTTGGAAACGGTGGACAACCTGAATGACCAGGGGATGCGTGTAATTGCTGTGGCCCAAAAAACCAACCCCTCCCCTGTGGGTGTTTTCTCGGTAGCAGATGAGGCGGATATGGTCTTGATGGGCTACCTTGCTTTCCTTGACCCGCCGAAGGAAACAACGGCCTCGGCGATCGCGGCCTTGCAGGATCACGGTGTGGCCGTAAAAATACTGACTGGAGATAATGATCGTGTCACCCGCAGCATTTGTAAACAAGTTGGTCTGAAGGTCGATAACCTGCTGCTGGGGTCCGATGTTGAGCGCATGTCCGAAGATGAACTAAAATCAGCCATTGAGACCACCAACGTTTTTGCCAAGATATCACCCCAGCAGAAAGCAACAATAGTATCCCTGCTGAGGGAAAACGGCCATGTGGTTGGATATTTGGGCGACGGCATCAATGATGCTCCGGCTATGGAGGCCTCCGATGTGGGGGTTTCGGTGGACACTGCTGTTGACATTGCCAAAGAATCCGCCCACGTTATTCTACTGGAAAAGGATCTCAATGTTTTGGAGAATGGCGTCATTGAAGGTAGAAAAACCTACGCCAACATGATTAAGTATATTAAAATGACCGCCAGCTCCAACTTTGGTAATGTGTTCTCAGTTCTGATCGCCAGTGCGTTTTTACCTTTCCTGCCCATGGCGGCAATCCACCTGATTCTGCTTAATCTCATTTACGACATCTCCAGCACGGCCATACCCTGGGATAATGTTGACAAGGAATTTCTTAAGATACCGAGGAAATGGGATTCTTCATCGATAAGCAATTTTATGATCTGGATTGGACCCACAAGCTCGGTATTTGACATTACTACCTATGGGCTGATGTACTTTATTATCTGTCCCTTAATGACGGGGGGACAACTTTT
>JAAYRI010000211.1 GCA_012518875.1 Peptococcaceae bacterium | reverse complement strand
TTGGAAAATTGGAATATTAATAGGTTAGAAAAGGGATGTGACCCTGCGTGTGTGAAAAGACAGTGATATCCAACCATACCCAAGGTTGTTTGCCGGGTGTCGGGGGCTTGTTTTCAGCAAACAGCCTGCCTACAGCATCCTGCTGGGCGGGGGATATAGCAGAATGGTTTATGCCCCTAGTGTCGGGAAACAGTGTCTGGGCCCTCATGCGGCGAACGATTTGAACGGGTTTGCCAAACTAGATACCAGGGAGGGGGTTGGGGCATGTTTCTATCTGGGTCTGGCCCAATGGAGGTTGGTCCCGGCGCTTAATGATTGGAGGCCTGGGAATATCCCAAGCCCGGCTCCATAGCTTGGGGGCATAACCCGGCATCAAAACCTAGCCCCAAACAGGGCTGTGTCCCCATACCCCTATCCCCGGTGCCTTTTTATCTAATAGTGTACCTCCTTTCCCTAACCTTCCGCTTTCCAACCGACCCCAAAGGAATACCCCATAGAGACTGAAAAGGGGCACCCCTCAGACCGCGTGAAAAGTCCAAAATTAAACAGTTTTAGGGCAAAAAGTGGGGGTTATAGTATGGATATTGACTGCGTATACCCATCTAGCCCCATTGAAAGGCTTGTGCAAGTGTTCGGGTGGGAAAAATTATTTCCAAAAATAGTCTTTACAGGGCCTGCCGTCCCCCGTCCCGCCCCTGTTTGAGCTGCGCAAGCGGCGAGTTGGTCCGCTCCTGAGGGGGAATGGCCCTGGACAAATGATCTGTGGTTTGGGTCACCGCTATGCAAGCTGGTGGATCTGACCTGAGGGTTTAGGACAGGGGGGAGTGGGGGATACATCCCTATTTGGGGATTGGCTTTGACGCCGAGGTATGCCCTCGATCATCTAGCTAGGTGTCATGGCTAGCCGCCAAATATTACCATATGGTGGACTTGCACCAGCACCTACTGACGGCTTTTACGTGATCCTCAAGAGCAGTTACGAGGTGGCTGAACCCCCTGCACCAGCACCTACTGACGGCTTTTATCAGCGCCTTCGGAATGTTTCCCACCACAAGGGGGAACCCATCCTCACATTTCTACCTAAAGCCGCTTAGTTGTCAGCCACAGATAAATGGTGGTTAGAAGTTAGTGGGTTGGTTGTTGGTGGTTTCGGGAATGTTTCCTACTGCAACAAGGAACTTTACCCTGCATTCCTGGAGTCACCGCATTGTAGGCTGCAGATAAATGATGTTCAGCGTTTGGTCGCCAGGGGGAATGCCCCTAAACCACATAAACTGGAGCAAAGGACCAGCCCCTGTTGACACCTGAGAATGCGCAGATTGGGACAAGGTACCTGTCCCCATGTCCCACCCCACCCGTTAAAGGTAAATATTAATCAGGATTTAAGAAATTTTTAATAAATTTTTTTTAAGATTGGGGTAAGCTACCATGTAGGCCAAATTAATATTTTACTGATAGCGGAAAATCAAAGGGGGTAAAGGCAATGGGAAAAACTGTAGGTATAGACCTGGGTACCACAAACTCAGTGATCGCAGTAATGGAAGGAGGAAAACCAACCGTTATTGTCAACAGTGAAGGTGATCGTACCACACCTTCCGTTGTAGCATTTAAAGAGGACGGCGAAAGACTGGTTGGCAAGGTCGCCCGTCGCCAATCCGTGTTGAACCCGGAGAATACTCTCTCTTCAATAAAACGTTTTATCGGCCGCCGCTTCTCCGAAGTGGCAGACGAGCGCAAACTAGTGCCCTACAAAATCAAAGCAGGGCAAAACGACGCCGTGCGTTTCGACATTCGTGGCAAAGACATGGCGCCGGAGGAAATCTCCGCCCTGGTGATGCGCAAGCTGGTAGACGATGCCTCCAAACATCTGGGGGAAAAAGTCACCGACGCCGTGATTACCGTGCCGGCCTACTTCAACGACGCCCAACGCAGCGCCACCAAAGACGCGGGCAAAATAGCCGGACTGAACGTGCTGCGAATCATCAACGAGCCCACAGCAGCAGCCCTGGCCTACGGCCTGGACAAAAAATCAAACGAAACGATTATGGTTTTCGACCTGGGCGGCGGCACCTTCGACGTGTCCATCCTGGAGGTGGGCGATGGAGTCTTCGAGGTTAAATCCACCAACGGGGATACCCACCTGGGCGGCGACAACTTTGACAAAGCAGTGGTGGATTGGCTGGCCGACGGCTTCAAAAAAGACTACGGCATTGAGCTACGCAATGACAAACAAGCCCTGCAACGGCTAATCGAGGCCGCAGAAAAGGCCAAGATGGAACTATCGGCCACTATGGAAACGGTGATCAATCTGCCCTTTATCACTGCCGATGCCAATGGGCCCAAACACCTGGATACAAAACTGACCCGGGCCAAATTTGATGACCTCACCGCCCATCTGGTAGAACGCTGCCGGGGACCGGTGATGGCCGCCCTGTCCGACGCCAAACTAGCAGAAAAGGATATCGACGAAGTAATCCTGGTCGGCGGATCCACCCGCATCCCGGCGGTGCAAAAGCTGGTGCGCTCTCTTACCGGCGGCAAAGACCCCCACATGGGAGTCAACCCGGACGAAGTAGTCTCCGTGGGCGCCGCCATTCAGGCCGGCGTGTTGGCAGGGGAAGTCAAGGACGTACTGCTCCTGGATGTCACACCCCTATCCCTGGGTGTGGAAACCCTGGGCGGCATTATGGCCAAAGTAATCGAGCGCAATACCACTATCCCGGTGCGGCGCAGCCAGGTGTTCAGCACCGCCGAAGACAACCAGCCGGCGGTGGACATCAACGTACTTCAGGGCGAACGGGAAATGGCCCGCGACAACCGCTCCCTGGGCCAGTTCAAGCTGGACGGCATCCCGATGGCACCCCGGGGAATACCGCAAATTGAGGTCACCTTTGACATTGACGCCAACGGTATCCTCAAGGTGGGGGCTCGGGACAAAGGCACCGGCAAAGAGCAAACCATTACCATCAGCGGTTCCACCAGCCTGGATCAAGGGGAAATCGACCGCATGGTCAATGACGCTGCCGCCCATGCCGCCGAGGACAAAAAACGCAAAGAAGAAATAGAAGCCCGCAACGAAGCCGATTCCTTGGCTTACCAGGTGGATCGCCAGCTAAAGGATCTGGGAGACAAAATACCGGTGCACGAGAAAGCACGGGTCGAACAACTCCTGGAAGACCTGCGCAAGGCACTTAAGGAAAATGCGTCCATCGAGCGCATCCGTACCCTGCAAAGTGACCTGCAACAAGCCGCCTATTCACTATCCCAGGCCGCTTATGGCCAGGCCGGCGGGGCAGGGGCCCCAGGTGGTGCTCCTGGCGCGGATGACGGTCCCCAACCCCAACACCAGCCAGGCGGCGACGATGT
>JAAYRI010000064.1 GCA_012518875.1 Peptococcaceae bacterium | reverse complement strand
CCGCACGTCCTGCTTCCTGATAGTACGCCTCCATGTTTTTGGGCATATGGTAATGTATAACATAACGTACGTTGGACTTGTCTATACCCATACCGAAGGCATTGGTAGCTACCATTACCCTGATGTGGTCATAGATAAAACATTCCTGACTATAATCCCTTTCAGCCGCCGACATGCCCGCGTGGTATTTGCCGGTGCTAAATCCTTTTTGCTGCAGGTAGGCGTGGAGTTTATCAACCTCCTTTCTGGTGGCACCATAGATTATACCCGGCTTATCCTTGTTTTCTGCCAGATAACGATCCACAAAACCCCTTTTATTCTCACCATTGATTACAGTAAAAAACAAGTTGGCGCGGTCAATTTCAGTTATAACCACATTAGGCTTGTCCAGCGCCAGTTGGTTAATTATATCCCTTGTTACCTCAGGGGTGGCGGTAGCTGTGAATGCCGCTATTACCGGGCGTTGGGCCAGCTTTTTGATGAAGGGGCTGATCATCAGGTAGGCTGGCCGGAAGTCGTGTCCCCACTGGGAAACACAGTGTGCTTCGTCTACAGCAAGCAAGGTAATCCCCAGGTTATTGGCCATATCTATAAACTGCTCGTTTTCCAGCCGTTCCGGTGCAGCATAAATGACTTTATACATGCCCCGTACGGCCCCTTTCAAAACAGTAAGCAATTCCTTATGGTTCAAGGAACTGTTGATAAAAGCAGCTGGTATACCAAGGCTACACAGGGCTTCCACCTGATCTTTCATTAGGGATATCAACGGTGAAATAACCAGCGTGGCACCGGACATTAGAGCGGGGATCTGATAGCATATGGACTTTCCACCCCCGGTGGGCATGATTCCCATAGTATCCTGTCTTTGCAAAAGGCTGTAGATAATTTGCTCCTGACCGGGTTTAAAGGAATGGTAGCCAAAATGTTTTTTTAATAAGATTGCTGCCCTTTCTAGCAATTTTTATAACCCCTTTTTTTGATCAAAAGCATGCAGCATTATTATATCACAAAGGTTTGGCAGGGTTGGCAGATCACCCCATGCAATGCAATCGTATCCTTCCCAATGTTTTATGCAAAGATCCTCCTGCTGGAAGGATTATGCCATTCCTTGCAAGAATATACAGAAATGAGCTTCAGCGGTATTAGTCATCCTGATTCTGACAACATGGTAAGCAAAGAAGAGAGGCCGCAATCCCTATTCATGGTGGGTTGTGGCCTTTGATATTAGCGATGCACATAAAACAATCATTTCAGTGTTTAAAAGGACATTATAGTAAAGGAGGTGATAATTTTTATGGGTGAGGTAGAGACAGGGAATCTCTTTTTTTCAAAAGAAGAATTGATTAGTATCGGAAAAATTCCAACTGTTGTTTCAAATATAGGAGATACTAGAGCCAAAGAAATAAAAAAGGCATTAGGAAAACTGGAGAAACTTTTTCTATCAGACGGGGAGTTAATTGTTGTTGAATCATTTTTGCAAACTAAAATGTGTTATGGATAAGGCAGCGAGGATGGATATTTCCAGTTTGGGAGGAAACCAGGTGGAGGGTATTTTTTAAACAATACAGGATTCTAATAAGCATTTGCGTTGCCAATATCCTGGCTCCTACGGTGTTAGAAGAAAAGGCCACAGATACCTTTGAAAAAAGGGTTGTGGCCTTTGTAATAGGCATGGGTTAAATATTTTTATTGTGTCTATGTATATTTCTTTTCAATCAGATAGCTTTCAAACATTGCCAGACAATCAGCAAAATTCCTTCTACCAAATCCCATACGAAAATATTGTCCCGGGAAGGAGTAAATATTTGCGGGTAGTAGCAAAATGCCTTTTTCTTTGACCATGGCATTACAAAATTTTTCTATAGGCATTGTGATGTTCATCTTATTGAATGCAACAGGGCCAGCCATTGGTTTGTTGAATTCAAACAAATCCGAATATTTATTGAAAAATGATTGCGCAATTGAAAGGTTATTCTCAATGATCTTGAGATTCCTGTCTAATATTTTCTGGCTATGTTGTAGAGCAACGATTGATAGGAATTCAGATGGACCACTGCTGCATATGCTTGTGTAGTGTTTCATTTTTGCTAGTTTACCTATTAGGTCCTCATCCCTGGTTGCTAACCAGCCAATTCTCAGGCCTGCCAGCCCATAAGCTTTGGACATAACACCGAGTGAGACACCTTTTTCATAGAAATCAGCAAACCAGGGCCGCTTAACACCATCCAGCTCAACGCCTTTATAAACCTCATCACAGAATACATAAATATCATATTTTTTTGCTAATTCCGCAATGGCCCTAATTTCCTCACTTTTTAAGGTGTAACCAGTAGGATTGTTGGGGCTGTTAAGAACAATTAGTTTAGTGGTAGGTTGGATTAACTGTTCTAACTTATTGATATCGATTATCCAGCCATCAGTTGATTGTTCAATATACCATCGTGAAATCCCACAACCGATGGCATTCGCGACCTCGTATAGTGATTGATAAATTGGAAATTGGCAGATTACATGATCACCACGATCCAATAAAACATTCATAAAGTTAAAAATTGGTTCCTGTGCACCAGCGTGAACAATTATATTTTTTTGTCTCATCGTGGTATATAGGGTCGCAATAACCCTCCTGAGTTCCGGATCACCAGCCACCTCAGTATAACCTAGCCAGCAGTTCAAAAATTGCTTTTCAGCGTCTTTTTCATAGCTAAGCAGGTCTTTAATCGACATTGATTCACAATCTGACTGGCTCAAAAGATATGGCGCAGAAAACTCATACTTGTTGAAAAAAACCTCTAATTTAAAGTCTCCTATTTTCATAACCGACTCCTAGCGATTGTAATATATTTTGTTGTAAACCCCATGTTGCCCATCCCTACAGTCAAGAAATTAAAACAGGTTCTTTTTCTCGGCTACCTTCTTCCACTTGGCGAACACTAATTCCTTTTTAAATGATAAATGTAATTCCCTTTTAGATGTTTATTTTTGCTGCTATACTGTGAAAAACTGCTTGTTCCCATACTGTTGGTTTTTAACTGCTTTTGCCGAACTAAACAGTATAATCGCTTTGGAAAAGAAAATTCAAGATTATTATCTCCGGTTAGTTATTGACATATGTCAAAAAGGGTATACAATAAGTGTTGTAAGAGGCATATGCCAATAACCAAAGGAGGTGAATATTATGCCGAGAGGAGATGGAACTGGCCCAATGGGTGCCGGCGCAATGACTGGAAGGGGCCTGGGACCTTGCACAGAGGCAAATGTTGCCGGGTACGGAGCCGGTGCCGGGCTAGGATTTGGCTTTGCTTGTAGACGCGGATTTGGTCGTGGTTTTGGTCGTGGTTTTGGCCGCGGATTTGGTGGTGGCTTTGGTATGGGCCTGGGCGGTGGTTTGGTTGCCGGCCAAGCATCATCAAAGACGCAAAAAGAGCTATTGGAAGAACAAAAAAATTATCTGCAAAGCCGACTGGAGGTTATTGATAAACAACTGGAGGAACTATAATTAGAAGGAGAAGTAACCGGAGGGGAACTCTGGTTATTTCCATTTTGGGCATTTCCCTCTTAGATTCCGGGTAGTGGTTTTTTGCTGGGATTAATGGTTTTTTCTTTTGCCAAAAGAGGGGCTGTTCTTACCCCAGGAATGACCTTAAATGTTAAAAGGTCAAATTTTTTTATGTAAGGGGGTTAAAACTATTGACTTTCAGCGGCTGATGTCAGTTATAATAGATTATTATGACATACATTCTAAGCAATGAAGGAGAGGGACCCCCTGTGAAAAATCACCAGATGAATATGTACAGAGTTGAACAGGATTTTATTGGAGAAATGAAAGTTCCCATTGGAGCCTACTATGGAGTTCAAACTGCACGGGCTTTAGAAAACTTTCCAATAACTGGGTACCGGTTGGATGAGGCTTTGATTAGCGCCATGGGAATGGTGAAGAAGGCAGCTGCTCTTGCCAATATGCAGGCTGACTTGCTGGATGAACGGCGCGGGCGAGCTATCATGGATGCCTCACAGGAAGTGATGGAAGGAAAATTTAACGATCAGTTTGTGGTTGATCCTATTCAAGGTGGTGCGGGAACCTCCATCAACATGAATGCCAACGAAGTCATTGCTAACAGGGCTATTGAGATTCTTGGTGGAAAGCTGGGGGAATACAGCATTGTCTCTGCTAACAACCATGTAAATATGTCCCAATCAACCAATGATGCCTTCCCAACCGCCTTGCGCATTGCCCTAATCAACAAGGCAAAGGGCTTGCTGCAGGCAACAGGGGAGGTGGAGAAGGGGCTGAAGTCAAAATCCGTTGAGTTTGATGACATCCTAAAAATAGGGCGTTCACATTTACAAGATGCTGTGCCTATCCGGATGGGTCAGGAATTTGGGGCATATGCCGCTGTAGTAGCCAGATCCATGCAGCGCCTGCGGCAGGCATGCACAGGGCTACTTGAAGTCAATATGGGTGCTACGGCTGTTGGTACGGCCCTCAATGCCGATGCCACTTATGTTGATCGGGTAATTGAAAATCTACGGCAGATCTCCGGGATAGAGTTGCGCCTGGCTGATAACCTGGTTGATGCTACCCAAAACACGGATGCTTTTGTTGAGCTTTCATCTTCCATGAAAAACATGGCTACTATGTTGTCAAAAATCGCCAATGACCTACGGCTTCTAGCATCGGGACCCTACTGTGGACTGAAGGAGATTAACTTACCTCAAATGCAGCCTGGTTCCTCAATAATGCCCGGCAAGGTAAACCCGGTCATACCTGAGGTGGTCAACCAGGTAGCTTTTCAGGTCACAGGCAATGATTTGGCTGTAACCCTGGCAGCAGGAGCCGGCCAATTTGAACTTAATGTTATGGAACCAGTAATGGCCTTTAATCTTTTACAATCCATCAATATTTTGACAAATGTGCAACATGTTTTTGCTGACAGATGCATCAAGGGAATCACTGTCAACAAGGAACGATGTCGTGAAATGGTGGATAAAAGTGTTTGCATTGTAACTGCACTGAACCCACATTTGGGATACGGGATGTCCTGTGCTATTGCAAAGGAAGCTATGAGAAATGGACGCAATGTTCGAGAAATAGTATTGGAAAAACAATTGATGACAGAAGAAAAATTGGATAAGATACTTGATGCTTATGGAATGACCAGGATGGGCATCTCCGGCAAGGAATTCCTGGGAAAAATGTGATTGTGGGCAGTCTCAGGAGGATGAGCCTGCTAACAATGTCCACGTCAGGGAATGGGGTTCATAAGTAAAAAATGATAAATTATAACCGGGAATGCATTTCCCGGTTATTTGTTTGTCTGGCAATAAGGATGGGGATTGACTAATGGATAAACTGGATGATAATGTAACATTAGCGATATATGTATTCATGAGCATATTTGCAAATGAGCAATCATCTTAAAACCATCTTTTGGTGGGTCACAGTGATAGGGGTATTTTAATAGGCGCCTGGCTGCCCTTATGTCCAAGGCTGGGGAGGTAACAAATGTGGTTAAAAAAGAAAAACAATAGGATAAAGGTATTGGTGGGCTTTCTAGCACTGCTTATTTTATTGGTTGGGATAAGGGTGTATATTAAAAAAAACACCTTTGACTACTACAGGTTAAAGCCGGTGGACATTAACCAGACTGTGCTAGCCAGTGGTAGGGTGAGTTTCCCCCAGCCCTATGAAGTAACAGCAAACTCTTGTGGAAGGATCTCTACTATTAATTGTATTGAGGGAGAACCGGTACATGAGGGGCAACTGTTAATTCAGATGGACGATTATCAAGACAGGCTAGGTGTACAGTTGGCTCTTGGCGACCTGGATCTCGCCCGAAGCAAACAAAGAAATATTGTGGAGGAAGCCTTGCCTAAACAAGAGGAGGAAATGTACCAGAGCCAGCTAGGGCTAGATGAAGCAGAAAAGGAAATGAACCGCTTGAAAAGCCTTTATGAACATGGTGCCGTACCGGCAGTGGAATATGAAAAGGCTGCCAATAACTATCAACTGCAGCTTTCCAGGCATAATCAGGCTGTTCTTGTTCGGGATTCCCTGGCGGGGGGCAGCGGCGCAGCCGAAATAGAAGCCCGGATTGCTCTTTGTGATGTTCAATTAAAAATAGCACAACAGGCGGTGGAGGACAAAAAGATAGTGTCCCCTATTTCGGGGGTAATCAGTAATGTGAATTTTTCCCCCGACCAATGGGTGCCGGATGGGGCGGTACTTCTAACAGTGTTGCGGCAGGAGCATCTGGTCGTTGAGGCGGATGTAGACCAAAAAGAGCTTTCTAATTTAGAGGTGGGGCAGTCCGCGTTAGTAGTCTTTGATGCTTATCCAGGAGAACATTTTAAGGCCGAACTAACTTATATATCCCCACAGATTGACGAACAAAAGGGAACCTGTCTCTTACGGCTGGCGATAGAAAACGGAAAACGTTACATAAGGCATGGTATGGTTGCCGATGTGGAAATTTTAACTGAACCTAATAGACAGGTTTTAGCTCTGCCCAAGCAATTCATAGATTATTCGGAAAAAACACCTTTTGTATGGGTTTTGCAAAAAGGTAAGGCAGTGAAAACACCGGTTACATATATAAATGTAGGCGAGCGCTGGGTTATTATAGAGAATCTACCGGAGGATACCCTGGTTCTCGCTGGAGCGACAAAACCTGGCAGTTTAAGAATACATCTGGGCCGGGAGGTTCAGCCCGATGAGGTTTAACACCTATGAATTCATGATTGCCTGTAGGTTTCTAATGAGTGGCAGGTCCCAGACTATACTAATTATTCTTGGTATTGCTGTCGGGGTGGCCGTGCAGGTTTTCTTGATTTCACTCATGGATGGGTTACAGAGAAACCTCATTCAGCGCACAATCGGCTCATCCCCACATATTACCATAGCGCCGCCTTTATCCTCTCCGCAACCCCAGGGTATTGGCAGTGGTACTATAGATGACTGTCAAATGCCGCTGAAAATAGAGGAAGGGGAGATATTGTCATGGCAACGCTACAACGAATACCTGGAAGGTACCCCAGGCATAACTGTGGCTGCGCCAATGGTAAACGGCAATGGATACATAGAAAAGGGGCGGTCCTCGTTCCCCGTGATCATCAAGGGGGTAACATTGCCGGAGGCTGATGTGATCTATAAGTTTAAAGGAAACCTGGTCAATGGAGATATTCGGCCAGGTGGAAACAATGTCCTCATTGGTACGGCCTCCTCCGAAAAATCAGGGCTCCAGGTAGGTGATACCTTTTATCTGAGAAACCAAAAGGGAACAGGCGACCATTTCATGATTCAGGGAATATTTGACCTGGGGTCTTCAGCAGCTAACAATATGGTAGTGATGTCTTTAGAGAGGGCGCAAGCCTTTTTGGATGTTGTGGGAATTTCTGCAATCGAAATTCAAGTACAGGATGTATTTGCGGCGGATAATTTAGCTGAAAGGCTTAGAGGAGCCTTTAATCGGATAAAGGTAGAATCATGGCAAGAAAGGAACAAAGAATTGCTCAGTGGCCTGAGGTCACAGGATACCTCCTCGGCGATGATTCAGTTTTTTGTTTTGCTCAGCATTACCCTGGGCATCGCCAGTGTCCTGGCCATTATTGCCATTCAAAAGTCCCGTCAGCTCGGTATTTTGAAGGCGATGGGCACTAATGACAAAGGTGCCGCCCGTATTTTTATCATTCAGGGGTTTTCCATGGGTTTTGCCGGGGCGCTAGTGGGTATTTTACTGGGGCTGGGCCTGGCTGAATTATTTATGATTGGGACAAAAAGCAGTGGTGGCCCAACCTATGAGCTAAAAATAACCCTGACAAATATCCTTTTGCCCGCTCTTTTGGCCACTGCTGCAGCCTCCGTGGCGGCCCTTGTGCCTGCCCGCCGGGCAGCAGGGCTGAACCCAATGGAGGTTATCAGAAATGAATGAAATTGTTTTGCTTGATAAGATTAATAAATTATACGGCGATGA
This sequence comes from Peptococcaceae bacterium, assembly GCA_012518875.1. Classification (GTDB taxonomy): domain Bacteria; phylum Bacillota; class Desulfotomaculia; order Desulfotomaculales; family Pelotomaculaceae; genus Syntrophopropionicum. Next base: position 24,360 of record JAAYRI010000064.1, on the reverse strand, counting down.
GGTAGTTGTTCAGGTATTGTTTGACATCGATCTAGCGATCAAAGGCGGCCAGTTTACCGCATTTATAGGCCCTTCAGGATCAGGGAAAAGCACCCTTTTAAATATTGTTGGTTTATTGGAAACCCCCACCAGTGGGGCAGTCTTTCTGGACGGCCAGGATATTTCAGGAATGAGCAAAGATGAATTGGCTTCTTACCGCAATGAAAAAATCGGTTTCATATTTCAGTTTCACTATTTATTACCTGAGTTTACTGCCTTGGAGAATATTCTCATTCCCTACTGGATCGGTAAAGGTAAGCCACCGGAAAAGGTTGTTAGCCGAGCGATGTATTTGATGGAACGGATAGGGATTGAAATGTGCAGTAACAAATACCCGCACCAATTGTCCGGGGGGCAGCAGCAAAGGGTGGCCATTGCCCGATCCCTAATCAACAGGCCGAAACTATTGCTTGCAGATGAGCCGACTGGAAACCTGGACAGCAAAACCAGCAACATGGTAATGGAGCTCCTCAGGGAAATAGTCAGGGTGGACAAAATGAACCTGGTGATGGTTACTCATGACCGTGACATTGCGGCCAGTGTTGATCGGGTGATAGAAATCGTTGATGGTAGGATTAGCAACGATTCTGCCGTTGAATAAACCAAGGAAGAAAAAAGTCACAATAGGGCCCCTTTAATTGGCTATGGGGTTTCATCCCTGTGAACCTGGCGTCCTAGTATTTCTCTAATTTTTCGTTCGAATTGCTCCAAATCTAGGGCTGCTTCCTTCTTAATGCTTTTCCTCAGCATGGGGCCGACCTGGTTGATGTCCTCCAAAAGGTCTCTTAATATTTCCAGAGCAGCTTGAGCCCCCAGCACCTCTTTGGGGGTTTGCACTATATTTTCTAAAATGGCTTGTTCCGTTCTGGAGGCAACAATGGGAGTGGGCATTTGCTCAACAAAAACCATGGTTCGGCGCCCCGGCCCCCTATTTTCTTCGATGGGTTCCAGGGCAATTATTTTGTCTGCCCTGACAAATTTGCCATAGCCCAGGGGGACTATTACCTTTTCCCTGATCTCCACTGAAAACCACATCCTTGCTTTTTTATGGTATTGTATCACATAAGGAGAAACATGATGCAAATGTCGGGGGAACATGCAAAGGACGTTAAAATAAGGTCTTTTAAACATCTTGCCAGCTACCTATGATCAATAAATAGTATAATATTTAAGGAGGTATACCCCCGTATAAATATCATAAAAGAAAGAGGTGTTGGACAGATGGGGTTTTTTCTCGCAAAGGACGGTGTTAATGCTGTGCTAGAGCGATGGAGGGATGACTATCTGATCTATGCTCCGGTACGAATGGCGGGAGGTGGCCCATATTCGGATACTGATTCTATTCAATATGGGCAAATACACACAGTGGAAGAAATCGTTTTCGACCAAAAATCAAGGTACTCCTTCAAAGAGATCCTCCTGCCGCTTTCCCAGACCCTTTTCTTCTTTACAGAAGATCAGATCAAGGAAGCGGAAGAGCCGAAAAAAGGAGCAATTATTTTTTTGCGTAGCTGTGATCTACATGCAGTGAAACGTCTTGATCAGATTTACCTGCAAAACGGTTTTGAAGATTATTATTATCAGAGATTTCGAAAGCGGGTTAAATTTGTTTTAATGGGATGCCAAAAGGCGTTTGAGAACTGCTTTTGTGTAGATATGCAAACGAACATCATTGAAACTTATGATGCCAGCCTTGAAGAGAACGGGGATGGCTATGTGATGGACAACCATTGTGCAGACTGGGAATCCCTACTATCCAAACATAGCTTGCGACAGATGGATGTGCAGCCGTCACATGTAACCGAAACCAATGTACATGTGGAAATCCCACCTGGGCTATCCATAGGTGTGGTGAAATCAAAAATGTGGGATGAATACGATGGCAGGTGCATTAATTGCGGCAGATGTAATTTTGTTTGCCCCACATGCACCTGTTTTACTATGCAGGATATTTTCTATACTGATAATGGCAAGGTTGGTGAACGGCGTCGCGTGGCAGCTTCCTGCATGGTTGACGGTTATACAGATGTAGCCGGTGGTGGTTCATACCGCAAGAAGAACGGGGAACGGATGCGTTTCAAGGTGCTCCATAAGGTATATGACTTTAAAAAGCGCTTTGGCTATCATATGTGTGTTGGTTGCGGCAGATGTGATGATATCTGCCCCGAATATATATCTTTCTCTCATTGCATTAATAAACTAGGCAGCGCAGTGAAGGAGGTGGGTGGTAATGACGCATAATGAATATAAGCCCTTTCTCGCTGAAATAAAGGATGTTATTAAACACACAGACAGAGAATATACGTTCCGCCTGACCTATGAGGGAGCAGTGAAGCCGGGTCAGTTTTTTGAGGTTTCCATTCCCAAGTATGGTGAAGCGCCAATATCTGTTTGCGGTATAAATGATGGTACAGTTGATCTAACTATCCGCCGTGTTGGTAAGGTCACCAATGAAATTTTTGCATATCGTGCCGGAGACAGGCTGTTTTTACGTGGCCCTTATGGCAATGGTTTTGATGTAGAGAGTTACAAAAACAAGGAACTGGTTATAGTTGCCGGTGGGACCGGCTTTTCACCCGTGCGTGGTGTTGTAGACTATTTTACCCGGCACACCCAAGACATAAAAGGGTTGACCCTAATTGTGGGCTTTAAAACACCGGCGGACATCCTGTTCCGTGAGGATTTTGCCGGGTGGAAGGATAAGATGCAACTCATTTTGACGGTTGACAGGGCGGAAGAAGGGTCGTCATACCAGGTTGGCCTGGTGACTGATTATATCCCCAAGCTGTCATTGAAAAATGCCGTCACAGCGGAAGCGATAGTTGTGGGGCCACCGGTGATGATACACTTCACAACCATGGCGCTCCTCAAGGCAGGTTTCCGTGAGGAAAACATCTGGGTATCAATGGAGCGAAAGATGTGTTGCGGGATTGGCAAATGTGGCCATTGCAAGGTTAATGATACCTACATCTGTTTGGATGGGCCGGTTTTTAATTTTACCAAAAGCCGCGAATTAATTGACTAGGAAAGGGGGAATACCGGATGGATACAAATACAAAATTACTCAAGAAAAACGCATTTCGTGTGACCAAGGTGCGGGGTGTTACAGCCTCCAGGGTTCGTGTACCTGGTGGCCATCTAGAAGCAAAATATCTTTCCCTGCTGCAAAATATTGCTGAAACCTATGGTAATGGGACAGTGCATATAACAAATAGGCAGGGTTTTGAGATACCGGGCATCGCCTTTGCAAATATACCTGCAGTAAATGAACTTTTGCAACCGATTATTGAAGGGTTGGGTATCAATCAACAGGAACCCGGCAAGGGATATTCCGCCGCCGGCACCAGAAACGTCGTTGCTTGTGTAGGCAACCGTGTTTGTCCTTTCGCCTGCTATGACACAACAGCATTTGCTCAACGCATTGAAAAGGCCATTTTCCCAAACGATCTGCATTTTAAAATTGCGCTCACGGGATGCCCCAATGATTGTGCCAAGGTACGTATGCATGACTTCGGTATCATGGGGATGACTGAACCCCAATATAATAAAGATCGTTGTGTAAACTGTGGCGCCTGTGTTAAAGCCTGTGAAAAAAAATCCGTTGGTGCATTAAGTGAAGTCAATTACAAGGTGGAACGTTATGCGAATAAATGCATTGGGTGCGGTGAGTGTGTCCTGGCTTGTCCTGTAGGTGCCTGGACCAGAGGTGAGCAAAAGCTCTACCGCCTAACGCTATTGGGCAGATCAGGAAAAAGGAATCCTCGCCTTGGTGAGGATTTCATTAAATGGGTGGATGAGGACAGCATCATTAAAATAATACTAAACACCTATGATTATGTGCAGCAATATATAGATCCGAATGCGCCGGGTGGCAAAGAGCATATTGGCTATATTGTTGATCGTACTGGTTTTGAAGAATTCAAAAAATGGGCCTTGAAGGATGTGCAGCTGCCGGAGACAGCAGAAGTATATACACCTGTTTATTGGAAAGGTGTTAAATATTAAACCATCCAGGATGCAAAGGAAGTAGCGGTGAAGTTCCGTTACTTCCTTTATTCTGCGGGCGCCCGGAGGTTCTTGGCCTCTTGGAATTCCTCTTATTTCCAATGCAATGATCCTGGGCAGGATAGGATGCTATCTGCATAACTTGTCCTATAATCACGTTTAAAGGCATAACAACCACTTTTTTTCCCCTAGGACTACCATATCCACCCTAACCTGTCTGTCTACCGGCTGATAGAAACCCCAAACAGGGCGCTTTACCTCCGGATTTCTATTTACAGGAATTTGAATATGTATGCTAATTGGAAAAGGAACATAACACTTTTTTTGCTCAGCCAGACCATATCACTTTTTGGCTCCTCACTGGTTCAATATGCGATTATGTGGCATATTACCTTAATCACCCAATCGGGTGTGATGATGACAATAGCCATTATTTGTGGTTTCCTCCCCACCTTTTTCCTTTCCCCCTTTGCGGGTGTATGGGCTGACCGTTATAGTCGTAAGGTAATGATCATGCTTTCTGATTCGATGATAGCGGCTGCAACGCTTATTTTGGCTGTTTTGTTTTTTATTGGCTATGATATGTTGTGGTTATTCTTTATTATTTTAGCCATACGGGCGTTGGGGGCAGCCGTTCAGGCGCCGGCGGTAGGCGCCTTTATACCGCAGCTTGTACCCGAAGAAAAACTAACCAAAGTCAATGCTACCAACGGGAGTATACAATCCTTGGTGGCGCTGATTTCCCCCATGCTAAGCGGTGCGCTGCTAACTGTCACATCTATAGAAAAGATATTTTTTATTGATGTTGTAACGGCAGCTATAGCGGTAGCGGTATTGTTGCTGTTTTTACATGTTCCAGTTCACTCCAAGGCGTCACAGAAACAGAGACTTAGCTATCATAGCGATTTACGTGAAGGTTTTATATATATCAGGAGACATGGCTATGTAAAAAATTTTTTTCTATATTGCTCCCTGTACTATTTTTTGGCCGTGCCTGTGGCCCTTCTCACGCCATTGCATGTTACCCGCAGTTTTGGCCCTGATGTTTGGCGACTTACAGCCCTTGAGGTTGTTTTTTCTATCGGCATGATGCTGGGCGGCATTATTATGGCCGCCTGGGGTGGGTTTAAGAATAAGGTTCATTCCATGATCCTTTCAATTTTTATCGTGGGAGCCTGCACCTTTGTGCTGGGGTTTATCCCTAACTTTTGGGTATTTGTGGGTATCATGGGTGTGGCCGGTATAGCACTGCCCATATTTAGTACCCCATCTACAGTTCTATTACAGGAAAAAGTGGAAACAGATTTTCTTGGCCGGGTGTTTAGTATTCTGGTAATGATATCTAATACAGTAATGCCACTGGGAATATTATTGTTTGGTCCATTGGCAGATGTGGTGCCTGTTACATGGCTACTAATTGCCACTGGCCCGTTGATAGTAGTTGTAGGGTTTTTCTTGGCGGGTAACAAGGTCCTAATTGAAGCCGGAAGGGCAGGGACGATACCTGCTTGAGGCAGCAGAGGATTGGGTTGGGAGTACACTAATTGGCCTGGCAGTTCTTTTAGCTCCTCCCCTCTCCTGATTGATTTCAATGGCTTAAAAACAAACGGCTCATATGCATATGAGCCGTTTGGCAGGTTATTTAATAACCGATCCATTCAATCTTTTCGCCCTTTCTTCTGGGGGCGCGTGGTTCCTCACTGGGGTAACCAATGGTAACCACAGATACCATTTCCTTGTCTGTAATTCCCATTTCCTCATTAATTGCATCCTCAGCATATTTAGGGCCTGTAAGCCAGCAGGTGCCCAAACCTTTTTCTTTGGCCAGAAGCAGGATGTTTTGGATGAGAGCAGAAGCGCTTAGTGCGTTGGTGAAGCGATCATATTCAACCGAATATCTTTCTGACAGGCTCATGTCTTTATTGATATCATAGGTATATTTTGGCATGTAAATCATCAGCAGCACGGGGGCGCCGCCAAGACTTTTGAAGAAGTTCATGGTAGCCTTTACGGCTTTTTCCGGTAATAGCTGATCAAGTCTGCGTTTTAATACCTGGCTGGCCTGGATCATGCTTTTAAAAAGGTTTTCTTTTTTTTCACCTCTAACAACATAAATGTGCCAGTTTTGCCTGTTTGTTCCCGAAGGTGCCCACAAGGCATCTTCTAATATTTCATTTAAAACATCCTGGGGGATTTCTCTGTCCTGATATTTGCGTATACTGCGTCGCCCTCTAACAATTTCCGTTAAATTCACTTATATCCACCCCTTCTCAATTTTGTTCTTATATGCGCATTTTAATATATTTTGCATATAAAAATCTAGGGACGAAAGTAAGCCGGGGTTGTTTATTGTCCTTTCTTTCCGGATATGTTTGGATATTGCAAAAAGGTATTTTAGTATAAAGAAATATTTTGTATAATAGGCTAGGGCAATAACCTTAAAATGGTAAACTAACCCACAAGTCGTCAATTTTTGCCTTAATGCAGATGGGGAGTATTAGAAAATGGAAATTATTATCAGGGAAAATTATGAACAAATGAGTAGGTATGCAGCGGAAATAATCGCTGGTTATGTGCGGGCTAAGCCGGATTGTGTACTGGGTTTAGCGACGGGCAGAACACCCATTGGAACCTACCGGTTTTTGGCTGAAATGCATAGGGAAGGGCTAGATTTTTCCCGGGTTAAAACATTTAACCTGGATGAATACTTTGGGATTGGCATGAATTTGGGGATAGACTATAATCTGGACCAGAGTTATGCCCGATTCATGTATGAAGAGCTATTCAAACATGTCAATATAAAAAAAGAAAATATTTATGTTCCCGACGGGCTATCAAGGGAGCCTAAAAAATTCTGCATGTGGTATGAGAGGGAAATTAAAAGGGCGGGGGGAATTGATTTACAGCTCCTGGGTCTTGGGGGTGATGGGCATTGGGGATTTAATGAACCGGGTTCATCCCTTGGTTCAAGAACCAGGGTACAGGCGTTGGCCAAACAAACATTAGACGACAACTATGAGGCCTTTTTTAAAAAGGCTAACATCTCCCGAAACCAGATGCCCCATTTTGCTATCACTATGGGAATTGGGACAATATTGGAGGCAAAAAACATCTTAATGATTGTAAATGGTGCCCGGAAGGCCGATATGGTTGCCAGGTGTTTGGAAGGCCCAATAACATCACAAATCACTGCAACAGCCATCCAGTTACACAGTGGAGGGATCACTGTTGTGCTTGATGAAGCAGCAGCTTCAAGATTGAAAAATGTTGAACACTATAGGTTTGTTGAAAAAATAAAAAGCCAATATGGGCTATAGAAAAGGCTATTATGTATTGAAAGTTTCATGTGTTTATTGTTAAGATTAGAATAAATCACTTCTAGAAGGCGGCAGAAAATATGAACAAACACCTAAATTTGCTTTATTTCAGCGCTACCGGCACAACGGGCCAGGTTGTTCAGGCAGTTGCCCAGGGCATTAATGTTAATATGACGGAAAATAATATTACATTGCCGGATAAGAGAAAGCAAGACCTGGTTTTTGATGAAAATGATCTCGTTATTATCGGGGTACCTGTGCATGGGGGGAGGGTCCCGGCTCCTCTAGTAGACTATTTTAGCAGGGTAAGGGGAAATAAAACAGCTGCAGTTTTTATAGTGGTATATGGAAACCGTAACTATGATGATGCCTTATTAGAGCTAAAGGATATATTTGAGGGAAATGGCTTTATTGGTATTGCCGGAGGGGCTTTTATAGGGGAACATCCATTTACCGATAAGCTCGGAACCGGGAAGCCGGATCAAAAGGATTTGGCGATCGCCCGCAGGTTTGGAGCGAGGATAAAAGAAAAATTATTAAAAATTAAAAATCTGTCCGATATGCCTGAGCTCCATGTTAAAGGGAACCGTCCATATAAAGAAAGAAAACCAATGGGATTGTTACCAGAAACAAGTGAAAAATGTGTAAGTTGTGGAGAATGCGCCAGGATTTGTCCGGTGGGGGCAATTGACTTTAATAACTATAGCAATGTTGATGCCGCGAGTTGTATAAGCTGTTTTAGCTGTATAAAAAAATGTCCCGAAGGGGCCAAATCTATGAACCCCGAGATATTGGGCAAAATCGCACAGCTGTTAATTGATAACTTTAGCGCTTTGAAAAATGAGCCGGAGCTCTATATTTAAAAAAAATATGCAGAAACTGATACCTTCAATAGCAGGTTAACAGATTGAAAGGAAGATTAAATTTGTCCCTTTCCAATTGGAGGAAAGGGACAGTCTTTTAATGCTTGGACTCAGGGGCCGCTGTTATCAGAAGCATCACCTGTTTTTATTGCCACATTGGTAAAATCCTTAACAATATCATCGGTTACTTCTACCTGTAAGGTTTCTTTTTCTTTATTAAATTTAAATATCCCGTTGTTAAAATCTGTGCCAACTTCTTTGAAGAAGATTCCCTCATATACAGCATCCCTGGTGTGTTTAAAAAACAACCGATAGTATGGACCCTCCTTGGCCAGGTAGGCCCGTATACCCTTATCATAATTACTATCGGGATCCTTGAGATAACGGGCTACGGAAATGATATGCAAGTCAACAAATGGTATTTCACGTATTAGAGAATTAACAATAGATTCTCTTGTGATTTGTTCCCAGCGGCTATGGGGTGTTTGCCCCATAATTATTTGGGTGATGCCTTTTTCCCGGGCGACTTCAGCAATGACCTTATAGACGGGACGTTCTTCATTATCCCTTAGAATAAAGGCATCTGCTCCGTTTTTAATAGCCATCTGTTTCCATTTGGTGATATAATGTGATTTTTCAGCATCCAGTTCTGCAAACGGTTTTCTATCCACAGTTAAAATATAGAGAGGGCAGCCAAATGTTTGTGCGATCTTACAGCCACGTTGTATCAAACGCTCACCGTTTGGCCCATAATAGACACAAACGAGGATACCCTCGTCCATGCGTTTTTTCCTTCTAGACATTCTTCCCCTTCACCTCTGAATTATATTGTAGATGGATGGTTTGACACAAATTGCATGTGGGCTATGTATGAATATTAACTTATGTGTGATTTTCAGTCAATCCCTGAAAATCCTTGTGAAATATTTGTAGGTGGCTGAAGGTTATTGTTAAACAGGAGAAAAATAAGCAGACCATTTAGTAGCAATTCCTTGAAAGGAGGAGGATAGATGCATTGTTTTTATTTGATTAATGCTATTCCCTTTGCATATGCCCTTATAGTTCCACTTTTATACAAGAAGTTTAATGCTAAAATTCATACAGGCTGGTTCGTTCTCATTGTTCCTTTGCTAGTTTTCCTCCACCTTTTAACCTATATCCCTCCTGTTGCCAGAGGTAAGATAATCAGTTTTACTCTACCCTGGATTCCCTCTTATGACATTAATTTTACTGCGTATATAGATGGTTTATCCCTTGTATTCAGTCTGATTATTGCGGGGATAGGACTTCTTGTTACCTTTTATTCGATTTATTATCTATCCAAGCAGAAGGAAGCCTTGCATAACTTCTATATATATTTGCTTTTGTTTATGGGTTCTATGCTCGGGCTTGTTTTTGCTGATAATATCTATGTTTTATATGTATTTTGGGAAATTACCAGTATAACCTCCTTTTTACTGATTGCTTATTGGTTTGAGCGGGAAAAATCGAGATCCGGGGCCCAGAAGTCATTGTTGATTACTATTTTTGGTGGTTTGGCCATGTTGTCTGGTTTTATCCTGCTTTCGCTAATTACGGGGACCCACAGCATTAGAGAAATGATAGGCCAGGCTGGGGTGATCCAATCTCATCCATTATTTATTCCATCAATGCTTTTGGTTCTCCTGGGAGCCTTCACAAAGTCGGCCCAATTTCCCTTTAGTACCTGGTTGCCGGATGCCATGGAGGCTCCCACCCCAGTGAGTGCCTATTTACATTCTGCCACTATGGTTAAGGCAGGTATCTATTTAGTTGCCCGTTGTACTACCATTTTTGGCGGGGTTCCTGAATGGTTTTGGCTGGTTTCCGGTACGGGTCTGTTTACCCTACTATACGGCTCAGTTAATGCGGTAAGGCAAACAGATTTAAAGGCTCTATTAGCTTATTCAACTGTTGGTCAATTGGGTTTAATTATGAGCCTATTGGGGTTAGGATCCGCGGCCCTATATTTTGATGTGGTGGGGGAAGGGGTTCTGTATGCTGTAGCCGTCTTTGCCGCCATTTTCCACCTGGTGAATCATGCTACCTTTAAGGGCTGCTTGTTTATGGTCATAGGGATTATCGACCTGGAAACAGGCACGAGGGATATTAAAAAGCTAGGCGGTTTACTTCAACTGATGCCTTTGTCTTTCCTCCCGGCCCTAATTGGAAGTTTTGCCATGGCCGGGCTGCCCCCTTTCAACGGGTTTTTAAGTAAGGAGATGTTCTTTACAGCGGTTCTAAATGCATCAAAGATGTCTATTTTTCATATGGGAACCTGGGGGAACATACTGGCGTTAGTAGCCTGGGTGGCCAGTATATTTACCTTTGTTTACTGCATGATTATCCTTTTGAGAACATTTGGCGGTAGACCGAGGGGTTATAAACTAAGGAAAAAACCACGCATAACCCCTGTTGCCATATTGATACCTCCCTTTATGCTGGCAGCGCTGGTTGTTATAATTTTTTTCTACCCTGACGCCCTGGCAAAATATTTGCTACAGCCTGCCTGGCAGGCGGTTTTGCCAACAAAAACACCCTTACAGCAGATTGAAATTGACGCCTGGCATGGTTTGAATGTTGAATTGCTAATGACGATTGGGGTCATAGCTGTTGGTGCATTCCTATATAAAACCTTGGGAAAATGGTATAGCATTTATCGTTATTATCCAAAGGTGTTAACCCTAAACAACATATATGAATTTCTGCTAGAAAAAATGGAGGCTGTTTCTCATGTCATAACAAAAAGGTACATGACCGGTTTTGTACGGGATTACCTAATTTATATCCTGGGCTTTGTCATCTTCATGATTGGTGGTACTGCCTTTTTATCTGGTAGTATATCCCTTAATTTGTCGGGTGATGCCCCGATCAATTTTTATGAATTAGGGCTGCTGGTTGCTATGATTTGTTCCACTCTTACAGTTCTCCTGGCTAGATCCAGGCTAACCTCTATTATCGCCGTAGGGGCTCTGGGTTTGTTGATCGCCTTCTTTTTTGTCCTCTTTCGAGCGCCCGACCTGGCTCTTACCCAGTTGGTGGTGGAGACAATCACAACGGCATTATTTCTGTTGTGTTTTTATCATCTGCCGAAACTGAGGAAGGAAAACAGCACCATCCAATTTAAAGCAGTAAATGTTCTGGTTTCAGTAGGAGTGGGTGTGGTTACTACCATGTTAGCCTTGTCTGTCAGGGGGAACAGTTTGTTTAAAACAATTTCTGGCTTTTATGAAAACGCCTATGAGCTTGCCGGTGCTAAAAATATTGTCAATGCTATTCTTGTTGACTTCCGAGGGTTTGATACCATGTTGGAAATTTTGGTTCTATCCATTGCCGGGTTGGGTGTTTATGCCTTAATTAAGATTCACCTGGCAGGGAGGAGAGAAAATGAAGCAAATAAATGATGTTGTTTTACGGACTGCTACAAAGGCAGCGGCAGTGATTATACTTACCTTTTCCGTAAGCCTCTTTATTTCAGGCCACCACCGTCCCGGTGGGGGGTTTATTGGTGGGCTGGCCTTTGTTGCAGCTATTGTCCTGCTTTTTCTTGTTTATGATATTGAAAGTATTAGAAAAAACATTCCTATAGATTTTAAGATAATTGCCGGAGTCGGGGTGTTAACCTCAGTTTTTACAGGAGTTGCCGGAATGATTATGGGGAAGCCCTTTCTAACCCAGGCCTTTGGCCATGTGAATTTGCCTATTTTTGGGGAAACAGAGGTAGCTAGTGCTGTATTATTTGACATCGGGGTGGCACTGACTGTTATCGGCACATCCTTGACCATTATAACTAGCATAGGTGATGATCGTTAGATGGAAACATGCATGTCAATTGTTGTTGGTATTCTATTTGCTATTGGGACTTATCTGATTTTGTCTAAAATTTTTTTAAGAATTATTTTGGGCACATCTATTATCGGACATGGGGCAAATCTGCTTCTTTTAACAATGGGAGGGCTAAAAAAGGGAGGACCCCCGCTACGGGACCTACAGGAGCTAAGTTTCACCGATGCTTTACCCCAGGCCCTTTTACTAACAGCCATTGTGATTAACTTTGCGACTACGGCACTTTTTTTGGTGTTGAGCTACCGTGCCTATAAGGTGTTGGGCACTGATGATGTGGGGGAATTAAGGGGTTATCCGGATGAATAATTGGGTTGTGTTACCCATTGTCATGCCTATTATTTCCGGGATGATAATGGTTGTATTTAAAAATAATATTCGGCTACACCGGTTTTTGAGTCTTTTGACCCTGGGCCTGATTGGGATTGTATCCGTATTGTTGCTGGGGCAGATCGAAACGGGGGGAATACAAACCCTATACCTGGGAGGGTGGCAGGCGCCCTTTGGCATTACCCTGGTGGCGGATATGTTTGCAGTCTTGTTGGTTTTGGTCGGGGCGACAGTTACCTTTTGTTGTTTATGTTATGCCTTTTCCTCCATTGGAAACGACAGGGAAAGACATTACTTTTATGCCCTATGTCTTTTCTTGATCGCCGGGGTAAACGGATCCTTTTTAACCGGGGATATTTTCAACCTGTTTGTTTGTTTTGAGGTCATGTTGGTGGCTTCCTATGTGTTGATTTCCATTGGAGGCACAAGAATTCAGCTCAGGGAATCCTTTAAATATATCCTAATTAATATGCTTTCTTCCACACTTTTTCTAGTGGCAATTGCTTATCTTTATTCCCTTATGGGGACCTTAAATCTGGCCCATTTGTCCGTCAGGGTGGCAGATGTAGGACAGGGTGGGGTGATAGCTGCCGTTGCTCTTTTGTTTTTAATAGTGTTCAGTATAAAAGCAGGTTTGTTTCTTTTCTTCTGGTTGCCTGGCTCCTATGGTGCTGCCCCCACTGCAATAGCAGCCATATTTGCTTCTTTGCTGACCAAGGTGGGTATTTATGCCATTATCCGCCTGTTTTCCCTTGTCTTTTATCATGAACCGGCGTTTACACACCTGTTTATTGGGGTTTTGGCCGGTGTGACCATGGTTTTAGGGGCCATGGGTGCTGTGGCCTATTGGGATATAAAAAGAATTATTACCTATAACGTGGTGGTGGGGATTGGATTCATTTTGGCTGGGTTTGCCTCTTTTACCCTGGTGGGAGTGAGGGGCTCTATGTATTATCTGCTCCATGATATGATCATCAAGGCTCTTATTATTCTCCTGGGTGGAACCATTATTCACCTGACCGGTACCGGCAGGCTTAGGGATATGAGTGGCCTGATTCGCCTGTATCCCCAACTAGGATGGATGTTTTTTATTGCAGCTTTTTCCCTGGCGGGTGTGCCCCCGTTAAGTGGCTTTCCCGGCAAGGTTTTTATTACCGCCGGAACCTTTGAGGCAGATTATTTTTGGCTGGGTGGAATTGGCCTATTTACGAGCCTGCTGGTGTTATATTCTATTATGAAAATTTTTATGAGTGTATTTTGGGGTTATACAAACCTGGCTACAGATAACGAAAAAGGAACAGCAAAAGGATTATTGCCATCAATGGCCTTTCTAACTGTTTTGACGATAGCCCTTGGTCTGGGTGTAGAGGGAATCCACAGCTATATAGATTTAGCAGTAGAAGGGGTGCTTAACCCACAAGCCTACATAGGGGCTGTTTTAGGCAGTGGTGGCTACTAGTTTTTAACATAGGCTGGTGATGCTGATGGCTTTGCAAGTTTTAATTAACCTGTTCATTGGGTTTTTGTGGATGTTCTTCCAAGATGATTGGAGCTACATTAGCTTTTTTAGTGGTTATTTGCTTGGTCTGGCGATCCTATTTGTTTTTCATAGATTTATATCCACAAAATATTATTTATTTACTATACATGCTGTTGTGCAACTTGTTTTAATTTTTATTTATGAGCTGTTTACCTCCAGTATTTTAGTTATAGGGAAAACTATTAAACCAAAAATCAACATCAAACCGGGAATTTTTGCCTTGGAAACTAGTTTGCGGGGAGATGCAGAGGTAACTATACTTTCCCTCCTCATTACATTAACCCCTGGTTCTGTTGTGGTTGAGGTATCCCCGGATAACAAGGTATTGTATATCCATGCTATGGATATACCAGAACTTAGCGATGCTGTTCTGCGATCAAAAACCAAATTTGAAAAAGCCATTAAGAGGGTGACAAGACAATGATCAAAGGGATATTGTTTGTATCTTTGGTTCTTTTGATATTTTCAATCCTGGCTACAATTTATCGGTTGGTAAGAGGGCCTTCGGCACCCGATCGTGTCCAGGCGTTAGATGCTTTGGGGATTTACCTGATTGCCGGGGTAGCTATCTTTTCCGTATACCTAAAAAGCACTGCCTTTTTTGAGGTGATATTGTTGATTGGCATTCTTTCATTCATTGGCACAATCGCATTTGCTAGATTTATTGAGAGGGGTGTTGTTATTGAACGGAAATAACCCGATTGAATTAAGCATTGCGGTGGTTATTCTAATGGGGACAATTTTTGGATTCCTGGGCTCCATTGGTTTTATAAGGCTGCCGGATGTATACAACCGTGCCCACGCACTGGCCAAAAGTTCTACCCTGGGTGTGCTATTTGTTCTTGTGGGCACATTCCTCTTTTTCCTATTTGAGGGTCATTTCAGTATAAAATTGTTTCTTGGGATATTCTTTGTTTTCCTGACCTCGCCGGTTTCTACCCACCTTATCTGCCGTTCCGCCTATCATTCTCATGTAGAACTTGCCAAAGAAAGCGTTAGGGATGATTTGAGAGAAGCTTTGGAAAAGGATACAAAAAAAGCACCAGCCCTCCCGGGCACCTTATGGGGTAATAGAGAAGGGGAAATCAATAATTAGGTAGCCGGGGCGGGGAGGTTTACGGCTAGGAGGTAAAATGATAAACTAAAATAATCATCAACATTGTAAAAGGCAAAAATTCTTTTCGAAGGGGACAAAACAATGGGCAAATCTAGCAAAATGGACAAAGATGCAGGTGGGAACTTAAACCCGTATGACAAATTGCTGCAGGAATGTGAAAAGGATCTAGAAAAAAAACCGGGGGATCCTGATGTTTGGGTAAAAAAGGGTCTGGCCTTGAGTAAGCTAAATCGTTACGAGGAAGCGGTATTGGCATTTGAGAAGGCTTTGCAGAAAAAAGGGAATGACCCTACTATCTGGTTTAGCAAGGGTGTAGCATTGGGTTCCACTGGCAGACATGAGGAGGCGATAAAGGCTTTCAGCAAGGCCCTAGAAATTAACCCTGACGACTATTATGTCTGGTTCAACAAAGGTGTTGCCCTTGGTTCGATGGGGCGTTTTGTAGAGGCAATAGAAGCCTTTGAAAAAACATTGGAACATGATTCCTGTGATCCCTTTGCATTAATGAACAAGGGTATTGCACTTGGTGAACTAGGACGACAAGAAGAAGCAGTGCAATCCTACGAAAAAGCGGCAGAAATTTTCCCCAATGATCCTGCCATTTGGCTTAATAAGGGTGTTGCCCTGGGATCCCTGGGCAGAAATGAGGAAGCAATGCGGGATTTTGAAAAGGCATTGCAATTAAACCCCAAGGATCCTTCTGCTTGGATTAATAAGGGGGTCCTACTGGGTGAAATGGGCCAGTACGATGAAGCATTAAAGGTTTATGAAAAAGCTATGGACTTGGATCCTGAAAACCCCTCTGCCTGGATGAACAAAGCTGCGGCACTAGCTGGGCTGGGCCGGCATGAAGATGCCAGGTTGGCTTATGAAAAAGCTGAAGAATTAAACCAATTCATGGGCAATCAATGGAACTAACAATTCTCGCTTCACTACAGTAGGTATTTTCATGGTAGGATATAAAGGGCCCGGTAGTTACGGGCTTTTTATAGTTACTCAATAATAACCAGAAAAACCTCGGGGGTGTGTGTTTTGGATAAATTCGTTCTAAAAAGAGATGAAACAGTCCTGTTGATTATTGATATTCAAGAACGTCTAGCGTCAGCAATGAAATTTCGCGAGCAGGTTATCAGTAAAAGCAATGCTTTGATTGGCACGGCTGCATATTTAGGGATACCGATTATGGTTACAGAGCAATATCCTAAGGGACTGGGCAAGACAGTGCCGGAGATTAGTTCAAACATACCTGACGCCTTGACATTTGAGAAAACAACATTTTCAGGTTGTACTGAGGAGGTTGCAGGGGTCCTAAAACAGCTCGGAAAAAGAAAGATCATTGTTACCGGGATGGAAACCCATGTTTGTGTTTTGCAAACAGTCAGGGATTTGCTGGCAGGTGGCTATCAGGTTTTTGTGGTGGGAGATGCTGTGTGTTCACGCACAAAGGAAAATTATCTCAACGGCATAACCCTGATGTCGCAGATGGGTGCCGTGATGATCAACACCGAAACAGTGTTTTTTGATTTGATAAAAAAGGCTAATACTACAGAGTTTAGGGAGCTTTTACCGTTAATAAAATAGCAGTATGATGCAAATGCAATCATTTCAAATATAGGAATAGGGGATAAGGCTTGACAGTAGTTAGATGTCAAACTATAATGCAAATATAGTTCGATGCCTAACCAAAATAATATAGCAGGGTGATAGTTTTGGAGATAGGAGGGGTAGGCAATGACAATCGAAGAGATCTATCAGGCATTTGATCAGATCGGGTGTTTGACATTCGCCACGATTGACGGTGACTATCCGGAAACTAGAATCGCCCATTTGTTTGCCTGGGATGAAGAAGGGTTGTATTTTAGGACTATGACGGTAAAACCGTTTTACAAACAGTTAAAAGAAACCGGGAAAATATCCATTTGTGGCATGTCAGCCTCTCCCTATGTGAGGATAGGGGAAGATGGCCTGCCAAATTTTGAACCGGGATATACCATTAAGGCAACAGGCGATGTGAAAGAAATATCATTTGTAGAATTGCAGAAAAAGGCAAGTAAGAAACCTATTTTTCGATTAGGGGTAAAGGATACCATCAAGTATCCGGATACGGTTACATTTTGTATCTACCGTTTCAAGGGTGATTATTACAATTACGACTACGACTGCTGTAGCCGTGACCATAAAATTATTAGAAGACACTTTAATTTTGGAAATTTTCCTGACCGGTTTAAAGGGTTAAAAATAAACGTGGATTTGTGTACAAAATGCGGCAAATGTGAAGAGATATGTCAATCAATTAATTTTAAAGCAGTATATCAAACTAAAAACAGCTATGCAATCGATACAGGTAAATGTGATGTTTGCGGTAGTTGCTCAAAGGCATGTCCTGTGAATGCAATAGAATCCTATTGCTAGATAGGTATCCTTTACGCCCACATCCCTTTTAAAAACTATTAACATAAGGTTGTTAAACCCTTGTGGTTATTGGCAAACCGGTGTTTTTTGCTGCCGGGAAGGCATGTTTGACATCATTGAGGGCGATCCACAGATGAGGAGGAAATAATTGAATGAAAAGGCTTGTTCCCATAATATTCATCCTAGTTTCTGCTATTTTAATTGTGTCAGGATGCGGAAGGAAAGAAACAAATGAACTCATTGTTGGCATGGAACTTGCCTATCCCCCCTTTGAAACAAAGGATGAGTATGGCAACCCATCAGGAGTAAGTGTTGATTTGGCAAGGGCCTTTGGCGAATTTGCCAACAGGCCAGTAAAGATTGAGAATATCAGTTGGGATGGGTTAATCCCGGCGTTACAAGCAGGAAAGGTTGATGTGGTTATTTCCTCTATGACAATAAGTGAGGAGCGAAAAGAAAAAATTGATTTTTCCAAGCCCTACGCCAAGTCTCTACTGGCACTATTAGTAAACAGCGAGACAAATATCAATAAAGCAGAAGACCTGGATCAGGAAGGTAAAAAGGTTGCTGTGAAGACTGGCTCCACTGGGCAAATCTATGCCGAGGCAACCTTGAAAAAGGCCAGCATTGTGCCGTTCCCAGATGAAAGCGCCTGCGTGATGGAGGTTGTGCAAGGGAAAGCTGATGCCTTTATTTATGACCAACTAACTATTTATAGGAACAATTTAAAAAACCCAGAGTCTACGAAAGCGGTTTTCATCCCCTTTCAGGGTGTTGAGTATTGGGGGGTGGGGGTAAAAAAAGGCAACCAGGAACTCTTGAATAAGTTAAATACATTTATCGATCAGTTCTATGCCCAAAACGGCTTTGACGCTATAACTGAAAAATATTTAAAAGAAGAAAAGGCAACCTTTGATGAGAACGGTTTTGCGTGGTTCTTTTCCGATCTAGATAAATAGGGGATATTATGGCGTTGCATAGGGTTTTCATCAAGGGTACCAACGATAAAGTAACCTTACTACAGAAATTTTTAAATATTGTCATCGCGGTAGCCATTTTCCTGTTGTTTTTCTTTTTTTCCGCTAAACGGTTGAACATAAATTTTGACTTTAGCTTTTTGTGGACATTTCGCTATAGGCTGATCAAGGGGTTTGCTACCACAGTGGAATTAAGTCTTGTCAGCCTGATACTGAGCCTACTGCTAGGTTTTTTGTCTGCTATGGCCAACAATTCACGAATTTTGGCTGTTTCTTATTTTTCAAAGGTATATGTGCAGTTTTTTAGAGGCACACCGATGATTATGCAGATTTATCTTTTTTTTTACATCGTTGGTACCGCCTGGGGTGTTGACAACAGGTTTTTAGCAGGGGTTTTAATCCTTTCGCTTTTTGAAGGTGCGTATATTGCAGAAATTATCAGAGGGGGTATTGATTCAATTGAGCCTACCCAATTGGAAGCAGCAAAGGCTGTAGGATTAGAGGCCAGACAGACATTGCGCCTGATTGTTCTGCCGCAGATCATCAAACGTACCCTTCCTGCCCTGGCCGGCCAGTTTGCCTCAATTATAAAGGATTCCTCTCTGCTGTCTTTAATATCTGTTATCGAGCTGACCCAAACCATTAGAGAGATTAGTGCCTCAAATTTTGCTATATTTGAAAGCTACATCTTTCTCGGTCTTTTATATTTGTCGCTCACTTTTCCAATCTCTTTGTATACGAGGTATCTTGAAGGTAAATTTAGCTATGAGAATTGAACTTGTAGGGGTCACCAAAATTTTTGTGGATGGGAAAAAGGTGTTGGATAATATATGTTTTGGCGGAGATTTCAAGACCCTCGCAATTATTGGACCATCTGGGGGAGGAAAGTCTACCCTCCTAAGAATACTCGGGGGGCTCATATCACCGACAACTGGGGATGTGTTACTTGATGGGAATAAAATCATTTTCGATGAAAAACATCTAATCCAACATCGCCGACAAATTGGTTTTGTGTTTCAGGCCAAAGGTCTTTTTAATCATCTAAATGCCCAGCAAAATGTCGTTTTACCGTTGGTAAATGTTCATGGATATGCAAAAGCAGATGCTAAAGAAATTGCTGATAGTTTGCTGGACAGGTTTGGGCTATCCGCAGATAGGCATAAGTTCCCAAATGAACTATCAGGCGGCCAGCAGCAGAGGGTAGCCATTGTCAGGGCAGTTGCAGTTAAGCCGAAGCTGCTCTTACTGGATGAACCAACAAGTGCTCTGGATCCGGAGCTCACTGGTGAAGTGCTGGCTATGCTAAATGAACTTAGATACGATGGACTAAATATCATACTGGTAACACATGAAATGGGCTTTGCTAAAAAAGCCTGTGACAAGCTGATGTTTATTGTAAACGGCAGGCTTACGGAATATGGGGATAGTGAGCGGCTGTTTACCAGGCCGCATACCCCTGAACTAGCCTCCTTTTTGGGTAGGGTATTGGAATGGGGCATTTAATAAAGGCACCCAACTAAAACCAGGTTCATTTGTTTATTGTTTTGGACCTGGTTTTTATTTGTTTGTTTTGGATATAAAATGTTCTTGCAATATTATCTTAAAAATGTAATCCTATTATTGTGTCTTATTTTGTATTTATCTGTCTACCGGGAAAATACCAGCATATCATTTATTGTAAGGGGTGTAGTCTTTGGGCGGGGTATTCGGTGTTGTCTCTAAGGATGACTGTGTCACAGACGTATATTTTGGCACAGATTACCATTCCCATCTTGGCACCAGCAGAGGGGGAATGGCGATCTGGGATGGAAACCATTTCAATAGATCTATTCATAATATTGAGAATACACAATTTCGGGCGAGGTTTGACGCCGAGATAGTTAATCTAAAAGGGAAAATGGGTATCGGTTGTATCAGTGACACCGACCCGCAGCCCTTAACAGTACGTTCACACCTGGGCCAATATGCAATTAGCACTGTAGGGAAAATTAATAATCTGGAAGAAATTGTTGCCAGGGAGTTCTCGGATCGAAAGAATATACACTTCATGGAAACCAATAAGGGAGCTATTAACCCAACGGAGATGGTTTCCGTTATTATAGACCATGAAAACTCCTTTAAAGAGGGTTTATTGAAGGTACAAGAGCTGATTCAAGGATCCTGCTCAATTTTGCTTTTGACACCACGAGGAATTTTTGTGTCCAGGGACAAACTGGGCCGAACTCCCCTGGTATTAGGGAAAAAAAAGGATGCTTATTGCGTTTCTTCCGAATCGTGTGCCTTTGCTAACCTTGGGTATGGTTTCAATTATGAACTTGGACCGGGGGAAATTGTTTTTATTACTGCGGAAGGTTTAGAGAGAGTTTCGCCACCGGGGAATAAAATGCAAATGTGTTCATTTCTATGGGTCTACTATGGTTATCCGTCATCGACCTATGAAGGGGTCAGTGTTGAGGCGATGCGGTATAGAAATGGTGCCCTACTGGCCAGGAATGACAATGTGGAGGTTGACATGGTTGCCGGTGTGCCTGACTCGGGTGTTGGACATGCAATAGGTTACTCAAATCAATCCAAGGTACCTTATGGACGGCCTTTTATAAAATACACTCCCACCTGGTCCAGGAGTTTTATACCTCAGAAACAAGAAATTAGGAATTTGGTTGCCAGAATGAAGTTGATGCCAATCCCAGAACTGGTAAAAGGAAAAAGCTTGCTTTTTTGTGATGATTCTATTGTTCGTGGCACCCAAATGCGTGAAACTGTTGATCTGCTTTATAGATGCAACGCCAGGGAGGTCCATATCCGGACTGCTTGCCCGCCTATTCTTTTCGGTTGTAAATATTTAAATTTTTCCGTTTCTCGGGCAGCCAAAGAACTAGCGGCAAGGCGGGCTATTATTAAACTTGAGGGGAAGGAGCCGGAATCACTGGGTGCATATTGCGATCCGGCTTCAGTGCAACATAAATGTATGGTTGACTGCATCAGCAAGGAGCTTAACCTGACAACACTGAAGTATCAAAGCATTCATGATATGATCAAGGCCATTGGCATAGATGAGGACAAGCTTTGCACCTACTGCTGGAATGGTAGGGAATTATAGCAGGCGGGGCCTGCTAACTTATTAAGTAGGATTTGTGGCTATCATAGATGTTGCCGGACGTTTTAATGTCCGGCAACAGATCTGTCAGTGTGGTATTTTTGCTCTAGAATGCTGGAATGAGACTTCCTTTGTAGTTGTCTTCAATAAACTGTTTGACTTCCTGTGATTGTAGGGCTTGGCCCAGTTTTTTGATGCTGTCTTTATCCTTATCCTCAGGTCTCACCGCCAGGATATTGGCGAAGGGTGAATCCTTTGCTTCTGTGAAAATAGCATCCTCTACGGGATTGAGGTTTGCTTCCAGGGCGTAATTGCTGTTAATGACACAAACATCAAGATCATCCAATGCCCTGGGCAACATTGCTGCATCCATCATGTTAATTTTAAGTTTTTTGGGGTTATCTACAATGTCCTTATCTGTGGCGGTAACGTCGGCCCCCTCTTTGAGTTTCAGCAATTCTGCCTCTTGGAGTACCATCAGGGCTCTGCCCCCGTTGGTGGCATCATTGGGTATTCCGATAGTAGCACCTTCGGGTAGCATGCCTAGATCGGTAACCTTTTTGGAGTATACACCCATAGGCTCCGTATGGACCTTCACCGTCCATCCCAGGTCGGTGTTGTTCTTGCTGTTAAAGTCCTCCAGGTAGGGAAGGTGTTGGAAGAAGTTGGCGTCTATTTGCTTGTCTTTCAGTGCCGGGTTTAGTAGAACATAATCAGTAAATACCTTGATTTCCAGATCGATATTCTCTTCTTGCAAAATGGGTTTCACAACCTCCAGTATTTCAGCGTGGGGTTTGGCGGTGGCGCCAACCACCAATTTGACGGCAGCATCAGTATCCCCAGTGGTTTGCTGGGCAGGTTCACTGCCACAGCCTGCCAAAATACCTACCGCAAAAATCAAACAACCAACTAGTATCAAGAATTTTCTCATCATTTTACCTCCTTTTATTTGCTATTTTACCGGCAAGATTGTCACCAAACATTTGCATCCCTTGCACCAGTATGATTAGGACAATGACGGTAATCCACATCACAGTGTCCTCATAGCGCTGGTAGCCGTAATAATAGGCCAGGGTTCCTAATCCACCTCCTCCCACAATTCCCGCCATAGCTGAATAGCCAACTAGGTTAATGGCAGTTATAGCAACCCCCAGCAATAAGGAAGGCATTGCTTCCGGTAACAAAACCTTGCTTATGATCTGCCTGGCATTAGCTCCCATAGAAATGGCAGCTTCAATAAGTCCCTGTTCAATTTCTTTTAGCGAAGTCTCTACTATACGGGCCACAAAAGGGATGGCAGCAAGGGTAAGCGGTACTATTGATGCCACCGTGCCAATTGAGGTGCCAATTAAAAAACGCGTGAAAGGTATGAGTAAAATTAGAAAAATGATAAACGGGATAGATCTAGCGGCGTTGACAATTGACCCCAAAACTTGGTTCAAGCCTTTGTTTTCCAATATGTGGTTTTCGTTGGTGGTAACCAGGATGATTCCCAGGGGTAGACCTGCCAGATAGCTTAGCACAGTAGATATTAGGACCATGTATATGGTTTCCCAGGTTGCCAACAGTACCTTGCCTGCCATCCAAGAGTTATTCTCCAAAAGCTCAAGCATTTCTTAACACCTCTATTTCCAGACCCTGGTTGCGTAAATAAGCCAGGGCTCTCTGCAGTAAGTCAGGATGTCCAAGTACCTCAAGGGTTAGGTTGCCAAACGGGGTATCCTTAATGCGGTCGATGTTGCCATATATAATGTTGACATCAAGGTCATAACGCCTGATCATGGAAGATATCAAGGGTTTTCCTGCGGAAGGGCCGATGAATGACACCCGGATTAGTTTGCTGACAGAGTTTCCACTTGGTTCTACAGGGTTGTGTAGCAGCTCCCCAGGGATTTCCCTGCTGATCACCGCATTGACAAAACTATGGGAGGTTGGCGTTTTGGGGTTGGAGAAAACCTCCAGCACTTCACCAGTCTCTACAATACGTGCATTGTCGATAACCGCTACCCGATCGCACACCTCCTTAATTACATTCATATCATGGGTGATTAATAGAATTGTTAAACGGAACTGGCGATTGATATCCTTGAGCAACTCGAGGATTGAATGGGTCGTCTGTGGATCTAAGGCGGATGTGGCTTCATCAGATAAAAGGAGCTTGGGTCCGTTGGCCAGTGCTCGTGCTATACCCACCCGCTGCTTTTGGCCACCGCTTAACTGGGCCGGATGCATTTCAGCCTTATCAGTGAGGCCTACTAACTCCAGCAGCTCTTGGACCCGTTTGGCTGCTTCCTGTTTCGGTATCCCAGCTATTTCTAGTGGAAAGAGGACATTATCAAAAACGGTCCTCGATGATAACAGGTTGAATTGCTGAAAAATCATCCCAATTTTCTGACGAACCAGACGAAGCTCATGCTGACTAAGTAGGGTAATCTCTTGCCCATCAACAGCAATGGAACCCTTGGTGGGTTTTTCCAACATATTGATGCACCGGATCAATGTGCTTTTGCCTGCTCCACTCAGGCCGATAATGCCGAATATCTCACCCTTTTGCACTGTCAGGCTGACATCATCCAGCGCTAGTACCTTTTGTCCTGATGCAAAATAAACCTTGCTAAGATTCTTAATTTCAATCATTGTGTTTTCCCCCACAGAGGTATATTTTTATTCAGATTGCTTTTTTCCTGCCTGGTTGGCAAAAAAGAGGTGCCGGCTCCAAGGTGCATACATGCTCTCTCATGATAAACATACAAATATATTGTACCAGATATTTTAATTATGGGGGTTTACTAAGTTGTTGCT
>JAAYRI010000063.1 GCA_012518875.1 Peptococcaceae bacterium | reverse complement strand
TCGTAAAACTACAGTTGGTTTTGCCCTGACCATCCTACAGCGCCGTTTGGCTTCTTCGCCGGAGGCTATCTATCAATCCCTGAGGCGCCGCCGAGAAAGGCTTGAAAATAGGCTGGCTGAGGAACGACTGGGTAAACGGGTGGCTGAATATACTGAGCCAGCTTATGATGACTATGACGATGACGATCTGCCTTCCTCAGAATTGGAAGATACCGAAGAAAAGGTAGTAGATCGGGCTACCGCCGCCCTGACCATCGCTGAACTGGAGGCGGAAATAGCCACGTTAAAAAAACTGGAACGTATGGCTAATGACGTCCGCATCAGTGGTGAAGATCGCAAGTGGGAGGAGCTCTCCAGGCTCTTGCAGGATAACGAAAGCATGTTTGGCCCAGACGGGCTACTGGAAAAATTGATCATTTTCACTGAACACCGGGACACCCTCCGCTACCTGACGGATAAAATACGTTCCCTGCTCGGCAAGGAGGAAGCGGTTGTGACCATCCACGGCGGCCTGCTCCGTGACGAGCGGCGCAAGGTCGAGGAACTCTTCAAGCAGGACAAGGATGTGCGCATCTTGATAGCTACAGATGCAGCAGGCGAAGGTATCAACCTGCAGCGGGCCCACCTGATGGTGAACTATGACCTGCCCTGGAACCCCAACCGCATCGAGCAGCGTTTTGGACGCATCCACCGGATTGGGCAGACCGAAGTTTGCCACCTGTGGAACCTGGTTTCCCGGGAAACTCGTGAGGGTATGGTGTTTCAGCGGCTTTTTGAGAAACTGGAACAGGAACGGGAATCCCTTCAGGGGAAGGTCTTTGATGTTCTCGGTCAGGTCACCTTTGACAACCGGCCCCTGCGGGAACTGCTCATTGAGGCCGTGCGCTACGGCAACGACCCCGCTGTAAGGGCCCGGCTATACGAAATTGTTGATCATTCCCTGGATCGTGAGGCGCTAAGGCGGCTCCTGGATGAGCATGCCCTTACCGAAAACACGATGGACGTGCAGCAGGTGATGGCTATCCGGGAGGACATGGAGCGCATGGAAGCCCACAGGCTGCAGCCCCACTTCATGGAATCCTTCTTTATCGAGGCCTTCACAAGGGTGGGTGGGAAAATCCGCCTACGGGAAAAAGGGCGCTATGAAATAACTGCTGTTCCCTTTGCCATCCGTAACAGGGATCTGCAAATAGGCTTTGGTGAGCCGGTACTCCGGCGATATGAGCGTGTTTGTTTCGACAAGCCCTACTGCAACGTACCGGGGCTAGCTCCCGCAGCCTTAATCGCCCCGGGTCACCCCCTTTTGGAGGCGACGATCGATCTGGTGCGGGAACGCAATGCTGACGTGCTGAAAAGAGGCGCCATATTTGTTGATGAAGATGATTACGGTATAGAAGAGCGGCTGCTCTTTTATGTGGAGGACTCTGTACAGGATGGTCTGATCCTGCCCAGCGGGAAAAAACGTGCTATTTCAAAGCACATCCATTTTGTGGAGATCAAAGAAGACGGTGGGGCCATCAATGCCGGATATGCTCCATATTTGGACTATCGCGCCGCAACAGAAGAGGAACAGGGCCTGATCCGAACCTATCTGGAAAGCCGGCAATGGTTGCAGGGGAATGTGGAAGATATTGCAGTCAGCTATGCCATCAGCCAGGTTATTCCCGCCCATGTGGCTGCAGTGCGGGAACGCAGAACAAAATTAATTAACAGGACTATTAAGGCTGTGAAAGAACGCCTTACAGCGGAAATACAATATTGGGACTTTCGTGCTGCCGACTTGAAACAAAAAGAATCCAGGGGCAGGAAAAATACCAGGCTGAATTCCCAGATGGCGGCGCGACGGGCGGAAGAGCTGGCAGCCCGGTTGGAGAAGCGCCTTGCCGCGCTGGCAAGGGAGAAACATATTTCCGCCATGCCGCCGGTGATAGTTGGCGGAGCGCTGGTAGTTCCTCGGGGGCTGGTAAACAGGCTCACCTGCCGGGCTGACGTTCCCACTCCTGACCCGGAGGCACGGCGCAAGATAGAGCTGGCGGCGATGAAAGCCGTGCTGGACCTGGAAAGGGAGTTGGGTTTTATCCCCCGGGATGTCAGTGCCGCAAAAGCCGGCTATGATGTGGAATCTCGTATTCCCCCGGGCAAGCGCAGCCCGGAGGGGGCCACCCTGCGCTTTATTGAGGTTAAAGGCCGGGCAAAGGGTGCGACTACGGTAACGGTTACCAAAAACGAAATACTAACAGCCTTCAACAAGCCGGGGGAATACATTCTGGCTATTGTAGAAGTGGACGGTGCCGATTCGAAAATTGTCTATCTCAAGAAGCCCTTCCGCGAACGCCCGGATTTTGCCGCCACCAGTGTGAATTATAACATTGTAGAACTGACAAATGGTTCAGAAATTATTTTGCAGCGAGGTTAAGGACAGTGAGGTTGAAGATATGGGTTACAAGAAAAAACTAATTGAAGTGGCACTTCCTCTGAAAGCGATTAATGCGGCGTGTTCATATGAAAAAATGCCAGGTATTGGGTCTCATCCCCGCGGTATTCACCTGTGGTGGGCCAGGCGCCCCCTGGCGGCGGCCCGGGCAGTTATCTGGGCATCCCTGGTGGATGACCCCTCCAGTTTGCCCGAACAATTTCCCACCGAAGAAGCCCAGTCCCAGGAACGCCGGCGTTTGTTTGCCATACTGGAGGAACTAGTGCAGTGGAAGAATTCCAATAATAAGGAAGTACTGGAAAAGGCCAAAGCGGAAATTATGAAATCTACCGGCGGCAAGCCGCCGGCACTCCTTGACCCCTTTGCCGGTGGCGGTTCTATACCCCTGGAGGCCCAGCGACTGGGGCTGGAAGCCCATGCCAGTGATCTGAACCCTGTGGCTGTGATGATTAACAAGGCCATGATTGAGATACCGCCGAAATTTGCCGGGCAGCCCCCGGTGAACCCAGAATCACGACGCCAACTTGGTGCTGCTTGGGAGGGTGCGGCGGGACTGGCTGCAGATGTGCGCTATTATGGCGAGTGGATGAAAAAAAAGGCTTTTGAGCGCATCGGTCACCTCTATCCGAAAATAAAAGACGAAAATGGGCAGGAGCGCACCGTTATCGCCTGGATTTGGGCTCGGACGGTAAAATGCCCCAATCCAGCCTGCGGTTGTGAGATGCCACTTGTACGCTCATTTAGGTTGTCCAAGAAAAAGAACAGGGAAGCTTATGTTGAGCCAATGATTAGGAAAAATCAAATTACCTATCAAGTGCGACTGGGCAAGGGTGCACGGAAGGGAACGGTTAGTCGCAAAGGTGCCCGGTGTATTTGTTGTGATGCACCTGTTGGGTTTCCATATATTCGCGATGAGGGACGACAAGGCAAAATGGGCAACAGACTTATTGCTATTGTAGCAGAGGGAAATAATGGGCGTATGTATGTTTCTGCCAATAAAGAGCAGGTTTTTACCGCTAACATCCCGAAACCTGACAGTTTTCCTGATGCAGTTCTCCCCCATAACCCACGTGACTTCAAAACACCTAACTATGGATTACTGAACTTTTCCGATCTTTTTACCAATCGCCAACTAACTGCGCTAACTACCTTTAGCGAGCTTGTGGCTTCGGCGCAGGCAAAAGCAACCGCAGATGCTAGGGCTGCCGGCATCAGTAATGACCCCGCGGGGCTATCCGAAGGTGGTACTGGGGCAGTGGCGTATGGCCAAGCAGTGGGGGTTTATTTGGCGTTTGCAGTAGATAGAGCAGCAGACTTTTCAACGTCAGTTTCTCGTTGGGCGGTAACCAATGAAAAAGCAATGAATTTGTTCAGTAGACAGGCGATTCCTATGACATGGGATTATCCCGAGGTAAATATCCTAGCGGATTCAGTAGGTGGCTTTGTCACAATCACGAAATATTTAACAAGCTGCATCATCACCCTACCTATTGGAGAAATGGGAATAGCCAAACAAGATGGGGCACAAACGGATAACCAACTCCGACAGGTAATGGTTTCCACAGATCCCCCCTATTACGACAATATTGGCTATGCCGATCTATCAGATTTCTTCTATATCTGGATGCGACAATCATTAAAAGAATCCCATCCAGATTTATTTCGTACCATGTTAGTTCCAAAAGCAGAGGAACTTGTGGCTACGCCATATCGTTTCGATGGGGATGTGAAAGCAGCCCGTGAGTTCTTTGAAGATGGTATGTTCAAAACCTGCCAACAAATCTACAGGTATGCCCGGGAAGATGTGCCGGTCACAATATATTATGCTTATAAGCAAAGCGAGGTAGATGATAGTAGCAATACATCTTCCACCGGTTGGGAAACAATGCTCACTGCCCTTATTCAGGCCGGATTTACTATTACCGGTACCTGGCCTATGCGATCTGAACAAACATATAGAGCTATAAGCATGAATACCAACGCCCTCGCATCCTCCATTGTCCTCGTCTGTCGCAAACGTCCTGCGAATGCGCCGACTACGACCCGCCGGGATTTCATCAACGCCTTAAAACGAGAACTGAAGCCAGCTTTACAAAAGTTGCAGGCCAGCAACATCGCCCCGGTGGACATGGCTCAGTGTGCCATTGGGCCCGGCATGGGTGTGTACTCACGTTTCAGCAAGATACTAGAAGCGGACGGTACACCGATGGGTG
>JAAYRI010000062.1 GCA_012518875.1 Peptococcaceae bacterium | reverse complement strand
TCAACCAGTTTCTTAAACCTGCCATACCTTCGGCTCACCCACCTGGGCAGCCACTAGCAAATTAATTAATGAAGTTACAACACCTTAACCACCTGGTACCGAATGCTAGAATGCTATGTATCGGGCAGACAAAACAGCAAGCCCCAGAGTTAGGCACGCTGTAAAAACCAAAAACGAGCACCTATCGCGAGAAGCAAAGAGCCCGTCCAAGAGAAACCTCAACTCTCCTTTTCGCAACGGAAGGCGTGGTAGTTTCCCACTACACCCTGATGTCCAGGCTACTGTACACATAAGCTTAGGCCTGCTTAGCTCGGAGAAAATCGATACTATTTTTAACCAAAATATAACAGTTAAGTAATTACATATGGTTACTTAGACTCTAACATTCGACAACGAAGGTATATATCCTTTTAATAATTAAAAATTTTTTACTAAAACAGATTAGATTTATTAATATTTATAATAAATAATAACTCCTACAAACAATCTTCGCCATACAGCTGCAAGTGACCAAATATTTTAAATTATCAGATATTATTAAACCACATATTTAAAAAAATTTAAAGGCCTAGCACCTAAATTATAGATGCCATCTATAATGCCTATAAATTGTGCGTCGGATACAATGTTTCATCGGTGTTTTTTCCTAAAACAGCAGGAATTTAACTACATTAGTTCGAATTAAGCCTTGATTATCCCAGGGGGATGTCAATAGATCCCTTCAGTAGTAAAAATTTAAGGAGGCCGGTGCCAGTGGTTCAATCACATGCCAATTACCACCCCAATAAGAAAAATGTATTAAACCGGTTGGCCAGAGCAATAGGCCATCTAAAAGGGATTAGGACAATGGTAGAAGATGATGTCGATTGCAGCGAAATCCTAATCCAACTGTCTGCTGTCCGTTCCGCCCTTAACAACGCGGGCAAGATTATTCTTACCGACCATATAAATCATTGCCTTCTTCATGCATATGAAAGCGGCGACAAAGAAATGATTGCCAGGTTAAATGACGCCATCGGTAAATTCCTAAAATGAGGCTTCCCTTACCCCTGATGTAAATAAGGCTCAGATTACTCCCTTAATAGCGGTTTGTTATGAATGATGAATAGTTTTTTCTTTCAACAGGCGATAGCCGGCAGTAAAATGCACTGGGTTCTGCACCTCACCAAGTGCCAATCCATAAGCCCGCTTGCTTACCGCCAGGACCGGCGGCGCCTGTATTCTTTTGGCCACACCCATGCCCCTGTAGAGCCGCCACCACCTCTCCAGATCAGCAATAAACTCCCGGGGCCCGGGGAAGAGCTCCCTAACCAGACCTTCTCGGCAGCCAATCTTTTCCTCCAAACAGTCGGCAAGGTACCAGGTCAGTATCTCCTCGGGGGTTGTCCTGTCCCCCTGCTCCACAAAAGCACTGAAAAGATAATCATGATAGGGATACACCAGGGGATCCCCTTTTCCCTGCTCAACATCCTGCCCCGGAGAAAGCTCGGCGCTGGGCACCAGGGTGATTATTTCCGGGGGAATCATCTCCCTACAGTAGACATTTTCATTAAGGTACCAGGCCAATTGATAAATCTGGTGCTTCCATAAATCGGCTAAAGCCGCCAGAAAACCAGCCAGATCACCATAGAGTGTGCCATAACCAACTGTTAGTTCACTTTTGTTGGTGTTGCAGGTAAACCCACCGCGAAAGGCTGCCGCCACTCCGGCAAGAATCCGCGCCGACCGATCCCGGGCCTGGATACTCTCCTGCACAAAGGAGGAAACCTTCAGGTTGAACCGGCTGCCATCCTTGAGGTTCCGCACAGGGGTTTCTCCAATCTGCCCTACAGTATCTGTAAAAACCTTCTGTATGGGCATGATTGTGTACAGGCATCCCAGGTTTTGGGCCAACCTGGCGGAGAGATCCCTGGTTGTTTGTGAGCTGTAAACACTGGGCATGTTGACCAGCAAGAGCTGCTGGGGATCCAATACCTGATTGTACAGGCAGGCACTAATGGCCGAGTCGATCCCGCCGGAAAGGCCAATCACTACCCTTTCTATACCTATTGCTGATAAAAATTTTCTTATCCCATAGTGCAAGGAACTGTATGTACTATCAATGCCGCTATCATCCCTGTGGGCTAGGGGCTTCCCCGGCAGGTCCCCACCTGGTGCCATTGTCACCGTTTTTAATTCTTCACTAAAGGGGGAACAGCGGCCTACCACGGCGCCGGATTTATTATACAGAGCACTGCAACCATCAAAGGTGTAGACGGTCTTGCCGCTATTTTGAATGCCTACATTATTGACAAAAGCCAGGGGTACCCCTGTTGCCGCAACCAACCGGGAGAAAAACCCCAGGCGCTGGTTATTTTCCCCCCTAGTATAAGGTGAGGCAGCGATGTTGACCAATAGATCAACCGAGTCCCCCCGGCTGGACAATGATGTCAACACCGGCGTTAATTCCCCGTCCCAGCCCGCCGTAGACAAAATGCAGGCCAGTCTTAATTTATCCCCATCAATCTCTATATCCACCCGTCCGGCCCAAGCGTCACAGGCAATGCCCATCCCCGGGTCTATATTACGTGAGCTATAAAAATAGTGGGTTAGATTAGGAGGGACGTATGGCGGACTCCATTCCAGTATCTGAAAAGGGTAGGAAGAATTGTCCCCCCTGCACAGGCTGCCATTTTGGGCGATAAAAATAGCGTTGTACCTGCGTACCCGCCCGTCATAACCAGTCTGATCCCAGTCCACCCCCACATTACCAAAAATCACACCTATGCCCTGGGAGGCCGCCACTATCTGCCGGCCAAAATGCTCACAATCCCGGAGAAAAGCTTGCTGTTCCCAGATGTCACCCAGCAAATACCCAGGGATAGATAGAGCCGGAAAAATAACCAGCCGGGCCCCTTTGGCCCGAGCCTGGTCCATCATATCCATCATTTTCCGGTAATTCAGGTCCGGCCTGCCGGGTATAACCTCCATTTGCGCCATTGCTATCCTGAGCAAGGAATAACCCACCCCAATTTGACATAATCATCAAACAATTAAAATTATACACCAAAATTGCTACCAGTGGTAGCTTTGCCAAATTCTTTTGCCCAAGCTTAACCGCCTCAGCTACTACTGCAGGGTATTGGCCTCGGAAAATGCATCAGGTGAGGATTTTACAAAGGAATAAGCGGCTATATCCCCCACATTGGCCCGTTGGCCAGTATAGGCCTGATACAAAATCTGCTCTAGTTCACTAATCAGAGGCAAGCGGGGGTTGGTAGTGGTAGTCTGGTCGGCAAAGGCCATTTCCGCCATTTCCGGTATCTTGGACATAAATTCTTTCTCCCCGATACCCAGTCCGGCAAAGGTAGCCGGTATTTCCAGGGACCGGCTTAGTGTGGATACTGCTTCCATCAGGCTGAACACACCTTCTTCCGGCGTGGCGGCAGGCAGATGAAGATGGGCGGCAATCTGCCGGTATTTTTCCGGAGCAATGTAACTTTCGTACTTGGGAAAGGAAACAAATTTACTAGGCAACCCGGCATTGTATCCAATAACATAAGGCAACAACACTGCATTGGCTCGGCCGTGGGTGATATCAAACTCCCCTCCCACTTTGTGGGCCAGGGCATGGGTAACACCCAAAAAGGCATTGGTGAAGGCCATACCGGCTATAGTCGCCGCATTATGCATCTTTTCCCGAGCCTGCGGATCCTTTTCCCGCCAGGATTGGGGCAGGTATTTGAAAACTAGCCCAATGGCTTTTAAGCAAAGGGCATCTGTATAATCAGAAGCCATCACCGAAACATAAGCCTCTATGCCGTGGGACAACACATCCATGCCTGTGTCCGCTACCAGACCCCGGGGTAATGTTTCCACAAAATCCGGGTCGATAATAGCTACATCCGGTGTCAGTTCGTAATCCGCCAGAGGATATTTGATGTCTTTCCCCTTGTCGGTGATCACGGCAAAAGCTGTTACCTCAGAGCCGCTGCCGCTAGTAGTGGGGATGGCCACCAGCCTTGCCCGGCGGCCCAACTTAGGAAATTTATAAGTCCGCTTGCGAATATCCGGAAATTTAAGCCGCAAAAACTCAAATTCTACTTCCGGATGTTCATAAAAAAGCCACATCCCTTTAGCCGCATCTATGGCCGAACCACCACCCAGGGCAATAATAGTATCAGGTTGGTAAATATTCATAAGCTGTAGTCCCTTTGAGATCAGGGCCAGGGACGGATCGGGGACAACGTCACTGAACACTTCTACTGCCGGCCCTTTCCTTCTACGGGCCAAATGATATTTGATTTTGTCCACATACCCCAGTTCCACCATTGCTTGATCCGTGACCACCAGTGCCCTAGCGATCCCCGGCATTTTGGCCAGATATTGAACGGCACCCCGTTCAAAATAAATCCTTTCCGGCACCCGGAACCATTGCATGTTCACCTGCCGCCTGGCCACCCGCTTGATATTGAGCAGGTTAACGGCACTTACATTAGCTGTGGTGGCATTGTGGCCATAGGAACCACAACCCAGGGTGAGGGAAGGCATATTGGTGTTATAAATATCACCAATGGCCCCATGTGTTGAGGGGGCGTTAACAATAATCCGGCCGACCATTATCCGGCGGGCAAAGGCAGCGATGACCTTTTCGTCACTGGAGTGAATCACTGCTGAGTGCCCCATCCCTCCAAACTCAACCATCTGGGCACATCTTTCAATTCCCTCCTGGGAATTTTCGGCCTGGTAATAGACCAAAATTGGACTCAGTTTTTCCCTCGAAAGGGGGTAATCCGGGCCCACCCCCTCCTGTCTGGCGATAAGTATTTTCACCCGCTCCGGTACCGTAAAGCCGGCCATTTGGGCTATTGAACCCGCTGTCTTGCCCACTATTTGGGGGTTTAAGGAACAGGTCCCACCAGCGGTAGCCACCCGCTCCAACAATGCCGTCTCCTTTTCGTTGAGAAAATAGCAGCCATTCTCCACCAAAAGAGACTCTACCGCCGCCGCCACCTCCCGGTCTACAATTAAACCCTGCTCTGAGGCACAAATCATGCCGTTGTCAAAGGTTTTGCTCAGGATTAGATCCGTCACCGCCCGGTGCAGGTGGGCAGACTTTTCAATATAACAGGGTACATTGCCCGGTCCCACACCCAGAGCAGGTTTGCCGCTACTGTAGGCAGACTGGACCATCCCCTCCCCACCGGTAGCCAGGATTAGGGAGACCTTCGGGTGAACCATGAGCAATTTTGTAGCTTCAATTGAAGTGTGTTCAATCCAACTAATGCAGTTTTCCGGTGCTCCGGCTTCTACTGCCGCCTCCAACATCACCTTTGCTGCCGCAGCGCTGCACTGCTGGGCTCCCGGATGGAAGCTGAAGATAATCGGGTTTCTGGTCTTGATTGAAATTAGAGACTTAAACATAGTAGTGGAGGTGGGGTTAGTCACTGGTGTAATCCCGGCGATCACACCCACTGGTTCTGCTACTTCTTCATATTCATCTTCCTCATCAACCTTGATCAATCCCACAGTCTTATCGTATTTGATACTATGGTAAACATTATCTGTGGCGAAAATATTCTTCACAATTTTATCTTCATAAACGCCCCGGCCTGTTTCTTCTACAGCCAATTTGGCCAGATCCATATGCCGGTCAAGCCCGGCCAGAGCCATCGCCTTGACAATCCGGTCCACACTTTCCTGATCAAAGTCCATAAATTTGTGCAAAGCATCCTGGGCCTTTGCCGCCAGATCCTCAATTACCTGCCTGCGATCCTGATCCAACAATGTTCATCTCCTTAAAGTTCTGTCTATCCAGGAAGTATCTCCGTCAAAACTGTTAATATTCTAGTCCGGACAGCAAAAAAACCAGGTTGGGCACCTGGCCTATTACTACCTGATTATTACCTTAATGATTTGGAGATTTTTATTATTTCTTCCGCCGGCAAATCCCCGGATACAGCAAAGGCCCAATCACCTTGTTGCCATCTGAGTGTAGTAACCGTACCGACATAATGATCATCCTGCCGCTTACTCATTTCTATAAAGCCCTGTTGGCCATTAACATCAACAACATCAACATTGGCCACCTGTGCTGATTTTTTTAACGGTGCCTGTTCATTTGCCTCCGACCGGGATTGTCTAACTGTAAAATACCTGTTGCCTGCCTGGTAGTCCTGGGAAATCTCCCCCCCTGAAGAAGTTACATTTACAGGTACAGCTCCCGGGGGCAGATAGTGAGGTTTCACTGGGACAAAGTCCAGCCCACTTCCATCAATTGCAGTTCTCTTTTCTGCTAATGTTTCATCATTTAACATGCGACCGTTGGCGGCAGCCACCTCTCCACCGCCGGCAGGGGGGGCAGAGGTAACAAAAACATTACCTTGTTCTCCCCCCAACTGGGGTGCGTTTAATCCCTGTCGGACTGCATCCTCTTCCGGCCCCATCAACTGGCCCTCCTGGATCCCCTGCATATTTTCAAGCGGCTTTTCTTCCTGTGACTTTAAGGTTGGAGCCTGCTGCTGGAAGGTGCTTTCCTTTTTCTTTAGCCCCTGGCCAGGGGGATCCTCCGGCTGGTTTACAGGGGAAAGGGCATCCGCCAGATCCGCCTTTTCTTTTGCAACCTGCCCTCCCCCCTTTACCGCCTGGGATAGGGCCCCAGCAGTTGGTTTTTCTCCATCTTGCACCTGCCGGGCCACCTGCTTCTGGGCCAATGGGTTAAAATCATGGTAAGCACCCAGGACAGCAGCAGCAACTACAAAAAGCAGGGCTGCCGCTGCCAACGGTGTTTTCAACCACATCACCAGGGGTGACTGCCGGGTCCTTTTTTCCTGGGCAATAGTCTTTTCAATGTCTACACTGAGGCCATGAGGCACATCTATTTCGGCCACCATTTCACAAATGACCTGCCGCAAAGCCTTGTCCGCATGGAGCAAATTGTAGTACTCACCGCGGCAGGGCGCACATTTTTCCAGGTGCCGTTTTACCAGTAGTTCTTCCTTTTCGGAGAGCGTTTTATTTAAGCAATCATTCAACAATGCTAGTATTTGATCACAATTCATATTCCCGTTCCTCTTTCTGGTAGATCCTGCAGAGAAGCCTTGTTTCCCCTCAAAGAGGTTTTACTGCTAAGCTCCTTTTAATCATATTTCTTGCTGCATGCAACCTCGATTTTACTGTTCCTTCTGGTATATCCAAAATTTCCGCGACCTTTTGCACACCAAAATCCATCCCGTAATATAAGGTCAGGACCAGGCGGTGTTCCGGCTTAAGATCCAGAACGACCTTTCGCAAATCCAGCTTGCTTTCTATACTATAAGAAACCTCATTGCCAGGCCTGATATGCAGGGACATTTTTTTTAGTGTTTCGTTCTCGCGATTTAGTTTTCGTAATCTGTCGTAGCATCTGTTGACAACAATCCGATAAAGCCAGGTTTTAAAAGATGACTCCATCCTAAATGATTTTATTTTGCGATAACAGGTCAAAAAGGATTCCTGGACCACATCTTCCACCCCGTCGCGATCGCGTAAAACCATAAACGCAGTACGATACGCGTCCGCAGAATATTTTTGGATTAATTGGGAAAAAGCCTCGTTGTCACCTGATTGGGACAGCAAAACTAGATTTTCATCAGACAAAATTATTCACCCGGTGTTTTAGAATCACTGGAAAGGCCTTCATAATACTAGACGCCAGATTACCCCTTTGTGGTTCACTGGCCGCCAGTTAACTTAACTATTGACACTACTATCTCCCAAATGACATAATTGTGTTGGGAATAAATACCTGGGGAGAGTGTCGGGAGCACAGCGCGGTCCGGAACCCGCTTGACGGTTCGATTCCGTGTCTCCCCAAGAAAGGAAGCCCTGGCTTTTAGCTGGGGCTCTCCTGATTCCCCAGCGGGCGGCAATCTACAACTGTGCCTCCCT
Source organism: Peptococcaceae bacterium (assembly GCA_012518875.1). Lineage (GTDB taxonomy): Bacteria > Bacillota > Desulfotomaculia > Desulfotomaculales > Pelotomaculaceae > Syntrophopropionicum. The sequence goes on along the minus strand of JAAYRI010000062.1, from coordinate 17,400 downwards.
AATTATAGTCCATAGGGAAGGGGAAACATGTATACAGTATTATCTGAATAATTACATAATTCCAAATTGCCAAACAATGGACTCCCCTGGTATTATATATATAGCTGATCATTCCTGCATAAGGAGGTAAGAAACCATGTACCCCCACACTGTGCTTGAATATGAATTCTTGTACAGGAACAAAATGGCCACAGTTTATTTATTAAACGGCAGCATCAAAATCATTGGCTTTACCAAAGAAAACAGCACCTTTAATCTGCAGGTGTTAACCATTGGCCATCACCCCCGCAGAAAAGGGTTGGGAAGAATGGCTCTCCAGTTTTTAAGGCCCCGCTTTAAAAAAATTGTGGTTATAGGAATTCGCTGGGGTGCCCTGCCCTTTTGGTTAAAAATGAAGGAATGTGGGCTGGTAGATCATCTACTAACTATAAAGGAAGGAAGAACCCTCTATCTCATTAAACGCACCACAAAGCTGGACCGGGCCGGTTAACAGGCCCCAAAGATCATCCCCCAAAGGATCCAGGCCCCTATCCCTATTTTAAAAACGAGCCGGGCCCCACATATACACGGGGAACACGGTAGCTGATCATACACACAACCTCGTAATTTATAGTTCCCAGCATGGCCGCCACATCATCAGCAGTAATTTCTTCTGTACCCTGGCGACCGATGAGGACTGCCTCGTCACCCACACCCACCCCGGGAATGTGACCCACATCAACCATCACCTGATCCATACAAACCCGCCCCACCACAGGTGCCCGGCAGCCATGTAATAGGACCTGCCCTTTGGAAGACAGCAGCCGGGGGTAGCCGTCAGCATAACCCAGGGGCAGTGTGGCAATAACAGTGTTTTTTTCTGTAGCATAGGTGCACCCATAGCTAACCTTAAAACCGGCCGGCACATCCTTTACATGGGCCACCCGCGCCTTGAGACTCATAGCTGGCAGTAGTTTTATTAAACCTTTATCCACCTCTGCGGAAGGGTAAAGGCCATACACAATAATGCCCGCCCGCACCAGGTCCAAATGGGTTTCCGGCATGCCCATCAGGGCGGCGCTGTTTGCCACATGTTTGAGGGGAATTTCCAGTCCTTCCCGGCGGAGCCTTTCAATCAGGGCCATAAATTTAGAGAATTGCTCTTTGGTATAGTCCTGGTTAGCACTATCGGCGGCGGCAAAGTGTGTAAATATCCCTTCTATCTCCAGATGGGGATTGCGGGCCAGATCAAGGATGGCCCTGACAGATGCTTCTTCACCGGCCTGCCAGCCCAGCCGGCCCATGCCGGTATCAATTTTAAAATGAACCCGGGCCCTGGTCCCGGCGGCAGCCCCGGTCTCTGCCAGGCTCAGAGCCATAGCACGGCTGTAAACTGCCTGGGATAAACAACCTCTGACCACATCAACTGATTGCTCTGGCGTCAGGTAACCCAGTACCAAAATGGGGGCCTTAATACCCGCTTCCCTTAGTAACAAACCTTCATCTATTCTAGCTACCCCCAGCCAATCAGCCCCACCGGCTAAAACGGCCCTACTGACCTCTATCGCACCATGACCATAACCGTTGGCCTTGACCACTGCCATCACCCCTGTTGTGGGGCTCGTTATTCGCCTGATTTCTGCCATGTTGCTGGCTATAGCAGCCAAATCAATTTCCACCCATACCGGCCTTGCAGACAAAAACCTACACCTCTTTAATCTCAAATCACCTGGTTCAGCATATCCCCATGATACTATTTCAGGGACAAAAATAAAACCCTGTTGAAACAACAGGGTGGGACAGATTTTAAAAATTTATATTATATTATCTATGCTGAGGCTCATGGCTATCCCAAAGCAAAAACAGGTAAACAGCTAAATAGGCCGACATTGTTACCAAAGAAAATATAAGATACTTCACTGACGACCCTCCTTTCACCCTACCGGGACAGACGCTGCTGGTAAATATAAATAAGTCCGGTGGAAACCTCCGAAGGTAGTTTAATTTTCCTTCTGATTATATTGTATACAATATATTATAATACCGCAATACTTTATGCAAAATTCATTACCTTAAGTTTCACTTCCTCCCAAAAAAGAAGAACCCCCTAGAAGGGGTCCCCTTTACCAATAATAAACTATGTTTATCCAGCCTGGCGGGCCAATACCCGGCCTAATTCGCAGTATTTCAGGTTCAATGATTCCCCTACTGCCCGGCAGGTAATGATACCTTTATAAATGTTGACACCCCGAGCCAAGGCCCTGTTGTCCAACACCGCCTGGCTAAAGCCCTTATTTGCCAATTCCAGAACGTAAGGCAGGGTGGCATTGGTCAGCGTAAAACTTGAGGTACGGGCCACAGCACCAGGCATATTGGCCACTGCGTAATGAATCACCCCATATTTTTCATACACCGGGTCACTGTGTGTGGTGAGCCGGTCTATGGTTTCTATGGAACCGCCCTGATCAACAGCCACATCGATAATTACCGCACCCGTTTTCATTTGTTTGACAAAATCCTCCGATACCAGCTTGGGTGTTTTTGCCCCGGCAATTAACACTGCCCCAATCAGAAGGTCGGCATAACTAACGGAGCGTTCAATATTGCACTGGTTGGAAATGAGGGTTTTAATCTTGTTGCCGTAAATATCATCAAGGCTGGCCAGCCTTTCCGTACTGCGATCAATTATGGTTACCTGAGCACCCATACCCACAGCAATTCGCGCCGCATTGGCGCCCACTGTACCGGCACCGACAATAACCACATCCGCCGCCGGCACTCCGGGCACCCCACCAAGAAGAATACCCCTGCCGCCACAAGGCTTTTCTAAAAAATGAGCCCCGATCTGCACTGCCATCCGGCCCGCTATTTCACTCATGGGCATCAGCAACGGCAGTATGCCGCTATCCAACTGCACTGTTTCGTAGGCGATGGCAACCACCTTTTTTTTCAGCAGAACATTAGTAAGTTCCGGTTCCCGGGCTAGATGCAAATAGGTGAACAAAACCTGCCCTTCACGCAACAGGGGATATTCCTGAGGTAGGGGCTCCTTGACCTTCAGTATTAATTCTGATTCCTCGTATACCTGGGGGTACCCCGTCTGTATTTCGGCACCTGCTGCTCGAAAGGTTTCATCGCTAATGCCACTGCCCAACCCGGCGCCTGTTTCAATCAACACCCGGTGGCCGGCTGCAATAAGGGCCTGAACCCCTGCCGGTGTAATAGCTACACGGTCCTCATGTATTTTATGTTCTTTAGGTATCCCTACTATCAAGGCTGACTCCTCCTGCTGATTGGAATTTATTATAAGGATATAATGGCATCTTACATAGTATAAATAAAGACCTTTTTATAATTAGAATCCGGGCCTTAGCCAAATAATTCCCGGGCCGCCATCGGTAGAGCAGAAATAATATCACCAGCAATCAAACCCATCATGCCCTTTTCCCTGACCGCCAGGTCGCCGGCCAAACCATGAAAATAAGCCCCTGCAGCAGCTGCGTGACTCGGCTCCAACCCCTGGGCAATTAAAGAAGCAATAACCCCGGTCAAAACGTCCCCGCTCCCCCCCGTGGCCATACCCGGGTTGCCGGTGGGGTTAATGTAGACCGTACCATCGGGGGTTGCTACAACCGTCCGGGCACCCTTCAGCAGTGCAACCACATTCCAGTCTGCAGCCGCCTTGATGGCCCGGCCCACCCGATCCTCCTGGATGTTTTTTGGATCCACTCCCATTAGCCTGGCCATTTCCCCCGGGTGGGGCGTGATTACAGCGGTAGTAGTTAAATTTCCCAGTATGTTTACCTCCCCGGCTAAAGCATTGAGTGCATCTGCATCCAGCACCAGAGGCAGTTTGACTGCAGGCAACAGTTCTCTCACCAGCTCTACTGTTTCCGGGCCCTGGGAAAGCCCCGGCCCAATGGCCAGAACATCCATATTCCCCAGCAATGATAAAATCCGGGGCAAGGCTTCCCTGCTGAAACTACCACGGCCCGTGTCCGGCAAGGGAACCGTCATCACCTCAGTTAGCTTTCCTTCCATAATATTATGCAATGTTTCCGGCACCCCTATAGTGATTAGGCCGGCCCCGGATCTCAAGGCCGCCTGGCCGGTGAGACTAGCTGCCCCCGTCATTCCCCGGGAGCCTGCTACTACTAATACACGGCCGAAGCTCCCTTTGTGAGCAGAAAGAGGGCGGGGCTTCATCCATTTTTTAACACGTTCTGCTGTTAGCAGGTATCTGGGAGCTGCCCTCTGATTAACCAATACAGCAGGCAAAGATATATCCGCTACAGTGATTTCTCCGGTGTGGTTGGGACCCTGGCCCAGATACAACCCTAACTTGGGCAAGCCAAGAGTCACCGTTTGGTGGGCCCTGATACAGGGTTCACTTGCCTTTCCACTACCGGCCTCCAGACCGGAGGGTATGTCCACAGCGATCACCTGCTTGCCGCTCTTGTTAATCACCCGGATCACACGACCAGGCTCTTTCCTCATTGGGCCATGAAAGCCGGTACCAAAAATAGCATCTACAATCAGATCGGTTTTTACCAGGGCCAATTTGACGATGTTGATCCCGTCATCCTGATGGATGGGATAAATTTTTTGGCCCATTTTCCGCCATATATCTAGATTAACTGCGGCATCGCCTCTAATTTCACCGGCAGCTACAATAGACAGTACCTTCACCCTGGCGCCTCTGTTCAAAAGGTGGCGGGCAATAACCAACCCGTCCCCCCCATTATTACCTTTACCAATAAAAATGGAGATGGACCGGCCCTTGATCTCCCCCACCAGGTTCTGGATCTTATCTACCACCCGGGCTCCGGCATTTTCCATCAATACTAGTCCGGATATGCCATATTCCTCTATCGCTGTCCGATCCAGGGCTCTCATTTCATCTGCAGTGACAATCCGCAAGATATCACACCTCCCTGCCCGCCGCAATGGCAAAGGCAACTGCATTTTCACGGTTATGAGAAAGGCTGATCAGTATCAGAGTGATCCCCTTTTCTGCCGCTGCTTTGGCTGCCCCGCCATGTAATTTGATCTCCGGACGGCCGCTGCCCTTCCTTTGCACCTCAACATCCCGGAAGCTACACCCGATTAGGCCAGTACCCAGTGCCTTTAAAACTGCTTCTTTGGCTGCAAAACGGGCTGCATAACAGGGAAACCGATTCCCTCTAGCCTCACAGAAATCCCTTTCCCCAGGGTTAAAAACTCTTTTTAAAAAACTGTCTCCGCCGCGTTCAATGGCCTGTTTAATCCGATCAATTTCGATAATATCAGTACCAGCACCGATTAGCCCCGCCGGCGGCATGTTTTGGGCCATCGCCAACACCCCATTTTTCGCCGGATCCATTTTGTTTGCCGTATATTAGTTTCTCCGACCATTATATAAAACCTGCCTGCACCCTGCCAAATATTTCAGTCCCGCACCAGGAGTCAATCTTAAAAGGATCCTAGGGCCTAGAAACCTAGTATTTTTCTCAGATTTTTGGCCCGGGCCCGGCTTACGGGGACCTCGCTGCGTTCCTTATCCTCAACGATTAGATTGTAGGTACCATTGAAAAACGGCACTATTTCCTTAACCTTATGCAGATTAACCAGGTAACAACGATGGGTGCGGAAAAAATACTGTGGGCTCAACCTGGCTTCCAGCTCTTTTAAGGTAAATCGGGTATAAAACCTGTCGGCTGCTGTTTTTATATACACATTATCCCGCTCAGTAAAGGCGTAAAATATTTCGGAACTATCTATAAGGATTGTTTTACCCTGTTTTTCTGCTGGGACACGATCCGTTTTAAAATTTTCTAGATGCATAAACTCTTTGGTACTTTCCCGCATAGCATGCTCTTCCTTGATCGCATCGTCCAGGGACATACCATCTTTTATCTCATAGGTCAGCCTGTAGACCTTATCAATGGCTTTTTTCAGGCGTTTTGGTTCAACAGGTTTTAATATATAATCTACAGCGTTAACATCAAAGGCAGATACTGCATATTCATCAAAAGCAGTGACGAAAATGATGTAGGGTCTGCTGGGTAGGTCCTGTATAGCGGCCCCCAGTTCTAGCCCGCTCATGCCCGGCATAGATATATCCAGGAACAGAACCTGGTAGTCCAAAGCCTTGATTAGGGTGAGCGCCTCCTGGGCATTGGCGGCCTCGCCCACTATTTCTACATTATCAAACTCACCCAGGGCATACCGCAGTTCCTGCCTGGCCGGGTACTCATCATCTATAATCAATGCTTTCAATTTCACTGGCGACCCCCCCTTTCTCATGGCCGTCCCCACTCATGGGAACCCTAACATATACCTTTGTGCCCCGATCTACCCCGCTTTCTATCCGCAGGCTGTATTCCTCCCCATAAAGACTTTTCAGCCGTTCGTTAACATTGCTTAAACCCACCCCACTGTCAGAACCAAAGCCGGGCTGAAAGATCAAGGGTAAACTGTCATTGTCTATCCCCACCCCATCGTCCTCAATGACAAAAAGCATTTCCCCATCCATTAGCTGGGCAGAAATCCTGATCGTACCCGGACCCATTTTGGGCTGAATACCGTGTTTCACTGCATTTTCTACCAGTGGTTGAAGAGTTAGTACGGGTACATTTAAATCCAGCAGACCCGGATCAATATCCCGCTCTATTTTTAACTTCTCCCGAAAACGGGCTTTCTCCAGGACAAGATAGGTGTTAACATATTCTATTTCCTCCCGCAGGGTATTAAAATGCCCATGCCTTTTTAAAGTCTGGCGGAAAAAGGAAGCCAGGCGGATTAAAAGTCCCCGGGCATTTTCCGGATCTGTCCGGGTATAGGTAATAATTGTATTTAAGGTGTTGAATAAAAAGTGGGGGTTAATCTGGGCATGAAGGGCATCAAGTTCTGCTTTGGTCACCAGTTGGACATGGCGGTCTATTTCTGCTAGTTCCATTTGCAGACCCAAAAGCTGAGCCACTGCTAGGGCCAGCTTAACAACAGCCGGCTGGAGCTCCCCCTGTCTGGTCTGGTATAGTTTCACTGTCCCGGCCACCTCGCCCTGACATATCAAGGGCGCTATGACAGCAGACTGCAGGGTACAATTTTTATTGGGGCATTGCAACCCTTTTTTATCCTTGATGATGATGACCTCGCCCGTCTCCACAGCCTGTTTTGTAGCATAGGTAATAATCGGCCCCCCGGCTTTGTGGTGATCGGAACATTCCCCAATAAAGGCCAATACCTTTTCCCGATCAGTGACGGCCACTGCGGAAACATCACTGATTTTCAAAATTATTTCCGCCGTTTTATAAGCTGTTTCTTCGTTTAAACCACGCCTAAGGTAGGGTAGTGTTTCGTTGGCAATCTGCAAGGTGGGATCAATCGGATGTTCATCATCAAATTTTATTTTAACCACCCGGTGTTTTTGAATATATTCCACGACCATATAGGTAGCCAGGGCTCCCCCTAGTAACATCATACTGATAGCCAACCACAACGGTGGCTGAATAAGAATTACCAGTCCGGCTAAAAATAGTTGTATTAGACCCCAGCGGATGATAATACCGCCGTTAATAATGCCTGTAAAATTCTTACCCATTGCTCTTCTCCCCATTACTACAAACCGCAATTCACCTTTTTTATAATACTATTGTAGTTAACTAATCACAATTATCTTCTATTGGAAATACCCTTGTCCCGCCCTAAATAATGGTTTATTCCAGCCGCATTCAGCCTGATGTCCGGGGCCATGAATTTAAGCAGCGGGTGCCCCCGATCCATCAAGCCGTGCACTGCCACTTGTTTCATCACCAGGTCCCAAATTGCTTTTTCAATTTCTGCTGCACCGCCACCGGCAGCATGGATCCTTTGACCCACAGCAATAAGGGCATCTACCTGCTCCTTTAACCCGGCCAGCATCCTTCCGGCCCCCTCTGCCCGGCCGAAATGAGCGAAATATATATATACTGGTTTCAACCTGGCAGCTTGATCCAATGTTTCCACCATCTGGTGGGGATCAAATTCTGGAGGTGGAGTAGAAGGCATGGTAAAGTTAAAACCCATCAGGTGGCTCAGGGCCTTAAAGCGTACCCCCAAGGCATCGCCACTAAAAATGCCCCTGCTGGTCGGATCATGGATAATAAAATGATGACCGGCATGACCCAGGGCATAATGAAACCGCAACACCCGACCACCACCCAGATCCAGGGTTTCTCCGTCTGCCGGAGTGTGAATCCTTTCCTGGGGAACAGGCAATACCCGCCCAAAAAGTTGATCATATTTTTGCCCGTAGATAGATTTTGTGGCGGCAATGAGCCGGGTGGGGTCAATCAAATGTCTGGCCCCCCGGGGATGCACATATAGCCTGGCTCGGGGCAGCTCCTCAGCCATAACCCCGGCCCCGCCGGCATGATCCAGGTGAATATGGGTGACGATAATGTAATCAACCTTTTCCGGCAGAATATCCAGCTTTTTTAAGGCTTTCTTAATATACCCGGCACCCGGGGTAGCCCCCGTTTCTATTAATGCTACCTGTTCCGCTGCAATCAGGTAGCAGGAGGTACGCTCGGGTTCCTGATCATGAACATCAATCTGGTAAATATTGTCCCCCAGTTCGGCAAGCGACACCACAAACAACACCCCTTTCTGTACAGGTTTTGTCAATGGATTGTGCCCCATAGCTCCTTTCACCTAGACTGGTAACTGGTCAACCAGCTTGTGTTGCCGGCCAGGTCCCAAACCCGGGATGTCTGAAAATTCTAAAGATTGTCATTGTGGGATACCCTTCTGGATAATATATCCTGGCCCCTGCTATTTACCTCCCATTATTTATTTCTTCCCAAGCCGTTTTGAATTTTTCCAGTACAGGGGGACTAAACAGGACAAAACGCACTTCTACAAAGCCAGGTTCACTACTCACAAAATCCTTCACCGCCCTTAGAGCTATCCGGGCGGCCCTGTCCACAGGAAAACTGTAAATTCCGGTACTGATGGAAGGAAAAGAAATGGTACGGATACCTTTTTCCCGGGCCAGGGTCAGGCTGCTTCTATAGGCGTTGGCCAGCAGCTCATCCTCGTTCCTTTCCCCACCGGACCATACCGGGCCCACTGTGTGGATCACATAACGGGCCTTAAGCTTCCCGCCACTGGTGATCACCGCCTGTCCCGTGGGCAGTCTTCCCTGCCGGGCCCGAATTTCCTTGCATTCAGCTAGAATTTGGGGACCACCGGCGCGGTGAATGGCTCCATCCACCCCACCGCCCCCCATCAGCCCCGAATTGGCAGCATTTACAATGGCTTCTGTTTCTTGCTGGGTAATGTCCCCCATAACCATTTTTATCCGTGTCTTTCCTACAAATGCCTCCACAAGGGCACACCCCTCTCCCATTACTTTTTATCACTATTTTTCTTTTCTTGAATAACCATAGTAACCCAGTTTTTTACCTACTAGTCTATATTCCCGCGGACAATAACTGAAGGGCTTAATCCGTTCATAATCCGGTTGTCCCCTTTGATCAAGTATATCTTTGTCATAATGAACAGCAAGTACATCCGCTATAAAAACATCATGGCTGCCGAGGGACAGCACCTCCCGCACCCTGCATTCCACATTAACCGGACACTCCGCTACCAGCGGCACCTGCACGTGAGATGCGGGTACTGGGGTTAAACCTGTTTCCTTAAACTTATTTACCTCCTTGCCTGATGTGTTGCCACAGTAGTCGACAACACTGACCAGCTCCGCAGTAGGAATATTGATTACAAATTGGCCGGATTTCTTAATCAGATGGTGGGAATGCCTGCCCCTGGAACGTACACTTATATAAACGATTGGTGGGTTAGAATTCATAGTCCCCGTCCAGGCGATGGTAATAATGTCCGGCTCCCCTCCCTCTAGACAAGAGGTAACTAGTACAGCAGGTACAGGGAATAGAGCAGTGGTAGGACCTTTAGTAATTTTATTAATCATGATCAACCCCTTTTGTATTTATCCTGGTGCCAGAAAATTTAATGTTTGTGTCCTATAGCTATATAATAATCCATCTAGTGCACAAAGTAAAAATTTACACGGTATAAAATACAATTAAACACAGTATTTGAAAAAGCCCGTGCGTATCAGGGGCTGACAACAATGATCAATATGCTGGTTTTAACCTGGCTGATGATCTACAGTTTCAGTTGCAGGCAGCTCCTGGACGTTCTTTAATTTTCTTTCAATTGTGCGGGATTTTCTAGCAGCGCTATTAATGGTATTGCTGGCCTCCTGTAGCTTTTTTTGTGTTTTTTCCAAGATTAGGCTAAATTTACCGAATTCCCCCTTGACAGCCCCCAGAAGGGCCCAAACCTCACTGGACCGCTTTTCTATAGCCAGGGTCTGAAAACCAACCTGTAAACTGTTTAACAACGCAGAAAGGGTGGTAGGCCCAGCTACAATCACCCGGAAATCCCTTAGTAACATCTCGCACAAACCTGCCCTGCGGATAATTTCCGCATACAATCCTTCTGTAGGCAAAAACATAATCCCAAAATCAGTAGTATGAGGCGGGTCAATATATTTAGTTCTAATGTTTTTGGCCTCCACCTTTATCCTTTGTGCCAATTGCCTGGAAGCCTTCTCAGCCGACACAGGATCAGCCTGTTCCTGGGCCTCTATCAATCGCAGATAATCTTCCTGAGGAAACTTGGCGTCTATGGGCAACCATACTGTTTCCCGGTCCCCATCCCGGCCGGGCAGTTTGATGGCAAATTCCACCCGCTCGGCACTGCCTTTTTTGGTAACCACATTTTTGTCGTATTGTTCATTAGTTAATACCTGTTCCAGCAGGCCGGCCAGAGAAATCTCCCCCCAGACCCCCCTGGTTTTAACATTAGTTAAAACCTTTTTCAGGTCCCCGACCCCAGCAGCCAAAGACTGCATTTCGCCCAACCCCTGGTGAACAAGTTCCAGCCTGTCGCTGACCAGCCTGAAGGATTCATTCAACCGTTTTTCCAGTGTTTTATGTAGTTTCTCATCCACTGTAGCCCGCATTTGCTCCAGTTTTTGATTGTTGTCTTGCTGCAGCAGCATTAACCTTTCCTCAAATGTGTCCCGCATCTGATCCAATTTTTGCATATTGCTGCTGGTCAAAACATTAATCTGGCTGGTGAACGTATCCAACTGGTTCTTCTGCAGCACAGCATGCTCTGTGTGACGGGCCAGCAGGGAGTCGCCCAGCATTTTGAGGGAGGTATTAACCTCATCCCGCAGTTGCCTGGCATTGTTATCAGCCCTATCCCGGCTTCTGGCAATTTCATCCTGGATGGCACGCGTTGTCCTTTCTTGGTTTTTCTCCAGCACGGCCAAACTAGCTGTCAACCTGGACACCAGTCCGGAAAAGTCACCCCGCATGCTCTGAATTAACAAGATAATTAAAATCACAATAGTTATGACCGCTAGAACCATTTGGATCAAATAGGTGTTATCCATAAAACCATCCTACCCCCGTTACAGCCAGTCCTGCGACTACTTGTTTGGCTATGTATCCAGTTATATGTTCAATCTATAAACATAAAATCCTTTCTGCCCTGCCTTCATCCTGGTTCCGGGGCTGGATATATTACAGGTTTACTGCTGTAGTATTTTCACAAACTGCTGGTAATCCGTAACTGGCTCCCTACAGGCAAAGTCCTGGCAGATATAGGCTGTTGCCCGGCCATCTACCCCAAGCTGATCTGACAAGGAGGGATCCACCCTTTCTACCTGCCGGCCGGCCTCACCTGCGGGATTAAAAATCACTACAGCATGGGGTAGATAGGTTTGCTGCACCGCCTTTAACATCGCCATTGTATCCGCTTTCCCCGCTTCACCAGCCACTACGATCCGCCGGGCCGGACCAAGCATTAGCTCCACACCCGCCAGAAAATGGGTTCCCCCCCAGGGATGCTCCAGAATATTTCCTGTAAAGGTTTTTACCTGCCTTTCAGCGAGATCTGCAAAGGACTGATCCCCAGTCAACAGGGCCAGGCGCAGCAGGTTTTGCAGCGCCACAGAATTACCGGAAGGTAGGGCCCCATCATAAATTTCTTTCGGCCGGAAGATTAGCTTTTCCGCATCCCTGCCATAAAAGAAAAAGCCGCCCCCCTCTTCATCCCAGAAAAGATCAATCATCTCCCTGGTCAGTTCCCGGGCCCTCTCCAGATAGGCTACATCAAAGGTGGCTCCATACAGTTCCAGCAGCCCCCAAGATAAAAACGCATAATCATCGAGATAAGCCGGGTAGGCCGACTCCCCATCCCGGTAACGGGCCAGCAGCCTGCCGTCGGTGCGGCGCATTTTCTGAAAAATGAATTCCACAGCCCGTTCTGCCTCCTGCTGATAAACATCTTCACCCAACACCGCCGCCCCTTTGGCCAGGGCAGCAACCATCAGGCCGTTCCAGGCGGTAAGCACCTTGTCATCTTTATAGGGAGGCACCCGTTTTTTTCGGGCCTGAAAAAGCCTTTCCCGCAGGGACCCAATATGGTCTGCAGTTTCCCCAGTCTCCGGCGTTAACTCCCCGGCATCATTAAAAGGCGCCCCGGCGATCAGGTTGGGAATATTACGGCCCTCAAAGTTACCGGGAGCAGTGATATCAAATAGCCGGCAATATATTTCTCCATCTTGGTCACCTAGAACATTTTTCACCTCTGCCGGTGTCCACACATAAAACCTACCTTCTTCACCCTCGGAATCAGCGTCCTCCGCCGTGTAAAACCCCCCGGCCGGTGAGGCCATGTCCCGCAGAACATATGTAAAAATTTCCTTCGCCACCCGGGCATACAAGGGCCGCCCTGTAGCCTGAAACCCTTCAATATAGATTAGGGCCAGCAAGGCATTGTCGTAGAGCATCTTTTCAAAGTGAGGTGTGAGCCAATTTTTATCTGTGGCATAGCGTGAAAAACCAAAGCCCACATGGTCATATATGCCACCCCGATACATGCTGTCCAGGGTTTGGGTAACCATTTTCAGCGCCTCCCCTTCGCCCCTCCGTTTCCAGTATCCCAGGAGAAAAGCCAGGTTATGAGGGGCAGGGAACTTGGGCGCCGTTCCAAACCCACCATATTCCTGATCAAAGAGTTCCCTAGCCTGGTGAAAGGCCCCGGATAGGATTTCATCATCTAGTTTCCCAACCTGGTCTACCGTTTCTTTAGCAAATATGGAGTCACTTACCTTATCTGCCATTTTTAGCAGCATATCTGGATCCTGACGCCATTTTTCACTGATCAGGATTAGGATATCAATCAGGCCGGTCCGGCCCCACCTTTCATGTTTGGGAAAATATGTTCCGGCATAAAAAGGTTTTTTTTCCGGGGTCATCAGTATAGTTAGTGGCCACCCTCCCTGACCAGTCATAGCCTGACACACCGACATATAGACATGATCTATATCCGGCCTTTCCTCCCGGTCTACCTTGATGGAAACAAAATTGTGATTAAGGATCGCCGCCACTTCTTCATCTTCAAAGGACTCCCTTTCCATAACATGGCACCAGTGGCAGGTGGAATACCCCACACTGAGGAATATGGGGCAATTTCGCCTCTTTGCTTCATCAAACGCCTCCCCGGACCAGGGATACCAGTCTACAGGGTTGTTGGCATGCTGTAGTAGATAAGGGCTTTTTTCTTTTTCCAGTCTGTTTCCCACTAAAAACAATCCCCCCCAAAATTTCTTTAATATTATTATCCCAAAAAAAGAAAAATAATATGTTAATATTATTGGTGCACTAAAAAGCAGAAGCCCCACCAGGGGGCTTCTTTCTTAGGATTCCATTTGTTTAGCCAGGAACCCTGCTGCAGTTTCAGCCAGCTTATTTTCCAGGTCACCCATCTGTACATCGGGTTCCTTTGTAGCGATAATAACAGCACCCAATGTGTCCCCCTGCGTTATAATTGGCGCTATAACAACGGAATTAAAACTGACATCCTCATCAACAGTCAGGTAGGTAGGCTCATTAAATACAGCCATTCTCCTCTCGGCCATAACCTTTTCTACGTCCGGGCTAATCTGTTTGTTCATTAACAGTTTTTTGGGGGCGCCTGCCAACGCTATAATCGTGTCTTTGTCAGCAATACATGAAATGTGGCCCAAAGATTCATTTAAAGAATCCGCGTATTCTGTGGCAAATTCCCCCAGTTCTCCGATAGGGGAATATTTCTTTAGGATAACTTCTCCTTCCCTATCAGTGAAGATTTCAAGTGGATCTCCTTCCCGGATCCGCATTGTCCGCCTTATTTCCTTCGGTATCACCACTCTGCCGAGGTCATCGATACGACGCACGATACCTGTAGCCTTCAATCTTCTTCACCCCTTCTTAATTAATATGCTCAACCCTATATACTTATACGGATCCATTGAGTCCCCAAGAAAGTCTTTCTACTGCGGTTCAAAAAAAAGGTTAAGTGTTGGTGTTATCTAAAAGGCGGGGACCATACCGTTAATGTAACAACCCTGCACTTGCTTTCTTACTTAGACTCAATTTTTTTCGGACCACTATCACCATTTAATTACCCAAAAGCCGTTATTAGTTTTAACAAAAATGGGATTTATATTAATAAAAATGTTACCAATTTGTAAGACTACTGTAAAAAAACAAAAAAACCGGTATTACCGGCTTCTTTGCTGAACATCGTTAAATTACGTCAAAAATTATTTTATAATTTAACAACATTTGCGGCTTGCGGGCCACGCTCGCCTTCAACAACATCAAATTCCACACTTTCGCCTTCGTCCAGGGTTTTGAAACCATCCGATTGGATTGAAGAAAAATGCACAAAAATGTCCTGACCTTCCTCGGTTTCAATAAAACCAAACCCTTTTCCAGCGTTAAACCATTTTACCTTGCCTTGCATTATCAAACATAACCTCCCAAATTTACCTTGCGGTATATCACATGGATATAACTATATACCTTTGTCTGTCTGGATACAAGTCATATCTTACACCTTACTATTTTAACCAGCATGTTAGTAACTATACCCAGATTCTTATGATTGGCAACAAATTAGCAACGAGCAGCACCACAATTTTTGCACACCATACAGCCCTCAGCCCTTTCCAAGGTAGCCTGACCACATACTTCACAAACGTCTCCCCTGAAAGCACCTTTTTTGTGGTTACCCTCACCACCACAGCGTCTGTCCAACTCCTCCCTGACTTCGTTGAGCTTTTTGGCGATAGCTGAAGCGCATGACTTGCCTGGGGATACCTTTTTGCCTTGTCCCCGGGCCAACATATAGGATGGGCAAGAGTGGGTACCCTCCAGTTGCTCGGTGATCTCTTCCACTGAAATGCCACCCCGGATAGCCAGGCTAATTAACCGAGAAGCCGCCTCAGTATAAACCAGGCAGCCACCATCAGAGCCGGTAGTGATAAAGGTTTCTAATATTTTCCCGCTCTCTGGTTGATAGTTTATGGTTAGGTAGATCTTGCCGCAACCTGTATCGAGCCGGTGGGTCATACCCTGGGCACTTATCGGACGGGGCAGGATTTCCCCCCGCTGTAGCGCTTTGGCCGGTCCAACAGCTTCACCACCCACTGTTATGGTGCCTTTCTTGCTGCCGTCCCTGAAAACTGTAACCCCTTTGAGGCCTAAATCAAAGGCGGTTTTATAGCAGGTCCCAATGTCTTCGGCAGTAGCCCCTTCGGGCAAATTTATGGTCTTGGACACCGCGTTGTCCACATGTTTTTGCACCACTGCCTGCATTAGAAGATGGGCGGCGGGCGTTATTTCCTGGGCCCCCTTAAAAATCTTGGCCAGGCCCATGGGGATTTCATCCATCCCCTGGCAGGAACCTTTTTCAGCAATGGCGGCCAAGGTTTCCGCCGGTAGATTATAGTCTTTTATGTAGGCCATAAACAAGGGGGAAAACACCGCCAGCTCTCCTGCCACATTAGTGGACTTGGTATAAGCCACAGCAAATATCGGCTCCACGCCATAGCCTTCACAGCCGGCCATAGTGGTCACAGAACCTGTGGGGGCAATGGTGATGCATGCTGCATTCCGCCTCTTTGCATTCGGGTAAAACACACTCTGATCCCACAGAGGGAAACACCCTTTTTCCTCGGCCAATTGGGCTGAAGCGGCATGGGCCGTCCGGCGTATCAGCTTAGTAATGTTGCCGGCCATTTCCCTGCCCTCTGCAGAATCATAGGCCAATCCGGCTTTGATTAGCGCGTCCGCCAGCCCGGTAAAACCCAGCCCAATTTTCCTTGTGGCCCTAGTAGCGGCAGCAATTGCGGGTAGTGGATAGTCTGCCACATCAATCATGTTGTCCAAGAAACGTACAGCCACTGTCACTGTTTCCACCAGCAATCCTTCATCCAACCGGCCACTTTCTTTGCTAATCATCCGATCAAGATTAATACTGCCCAAAAGACAGGATTCACCCACACTGAGGGGCTGCTCCCCGCATGGGTTGGTGGCATTGATCCTGTTCCCGGGAACAGGGTTGCCTTCCTGTAATCTATCCAGGAAGATCACGCCCGGGTCACCACAACTATGGGCAGCTTCAATAATCATTTGCCATAGACGGCAAGCAGGCAGTTCCTGGCGCACTTCACCTTTAAAGCTTAACTGCCAGGAGCTATCCTTATCCAATGCTTCCATAAACCTGTCTGTCACACCTACAGAAAGGTTAAAATTTGTCAGCCCGCCACCCTTCTTGGCTTCAATAAAATCGATCACCTCCGGGTGATCTATATCCAAAATACCGATGATCGCGCCACGCCTTACACCGCCTTGCTTGACCATGCCGGCAGAGGCATCATACAGCCTGAGAAGCTCCACCACCCCGGAGGCCTGCCCCTTGGTGGAAGCTACCAAGTCACCTCGTGGCCTAATCGAGGAAAAATTATAGCCTACCCCACCACCGGATTTAAATACCAGTGCCGTGTCCTTCAGGGTGTTATACATAGACTCCAGGGTGTCTTCTACCTCAAGCACAAAACAGGCCCCCGGCTGCCAGGGGCGGTCCGTTTTACCCATGTTGGCCCAGATGGGGGTAGAGGGAATAAACAACAGCTCACCTAAAACACGGCTAAATTTTTCTTCCCAAATCTTCTGGTCATCCTTTTCTGCACCTGCGGCGGTGTGGGCCAGACGCCTGACAGCTTCCGTAAAAGTTTCACAAATCCGCCCTTTTTCATCCTTTGCCGCATAGCGGGCATCAAACACCTTTTGGCCGGCTGGCGTCAGCTGCCCCATAGGAATATCACCTCAATCCCACAGAAAAAAATATTGACACAATATGCATTGGGACAACATAGCAGCAGTTACATATTGCGGCCAATATTTTTTAATTTTTTTAATTTAAAATGATTGTCTCACCTTTTTTCATGGTTTAGTACCTATAAAAAAGGTGATCATTTACCATAAATATACCACGCCCGGGCCGGGAATTGCAATATAGAGACTACCCGGC
>JAAYRI010000009.1 GCA_012518875.1 Peptococcaceae bacterium | reverse complement strand
TACCGGGTGGGCGCCTTCACCTCCCCCCATCTCCACTCTTATACTGAAAGATACACAATTAACGGAATACAGATCAAAAAGGCGGAAATTGCGGCCTTGTTAACTGAGCTTCGTCCCCACCTGGATCGGATGGTGTCGGCAGGACATGAATGTCCCACTGAATTTGAGGTGGGCACGGCCCTGGCCTTTTTATATTTTTTTAGGGAGAAGGTAGACTATCTGCTTCTGGAAGTGGGGCTGGGGGGGGCCATTGATTCAACTAATGTGGCCTTGCCGCTGCTGGCGGTAATCACCAATGTGTCCCGGGATCATCTTAATTATCTAGGCCATACAATTAGGGAAATAGCTACTGTCAAGGCAGGTATTATCAAGCCGGGCATACCGGTGGTGACTGCCGCCACCGGCACCGGGCTCCAGGTAGTGGAGCAGGTTTCTAGTGAAAAAGGTTGCCCATTGACCAGGGTGGGGCAGGATCTAACCTGGGCGCCGGGGGCCCATTCAATTAGTGGCCAGCGTTTTTCCATTTGGGGACAAAGGGGCTCATACAAAGACCTGGAAATAAAGCTGTTAGGCCGCCACCAACTGGTTAATGCCGCCACAGCTATAGGCACAGTGGAAGGTCTGGTAGAAAAAGGGGCACTGATTGGTCAAGAGGAAATCCGCAGTGGGTTGGCCGCAGCATCCATACCTGGCCGGCTGGAAATTACCAGCCTCCAACCGTTGACAATAATAGACGGGGCCCACAACTATGAAGGGGCCAGAAGCCTCAAGTCAGCACTGGAGGACTATTTCCCGAACCGGGACATAGTTCTGGTCATCGGTATGCTGGACGACAAGGAACGTGCCCCTGTGGTAGATGTGTTAGTCCCCGGGGCTAAAGCAGTGGTTGTGACCAAGCCGAAAAGTCCCAGATCTGGGGACTGGCGGCACCTGGCCGGTTTGGCTGGCCGTCATACCGCAAATATTTACCTGTCTGAGGATGTAGGTGAGGCTTTGGGCCAGGCCCAAAGCCTGGCCGGACCCCAGGATCTGCTATGTATAACTGGTTCAATATATCTGGTGTCGGAAGCCCGTGGCAAGCTTCTGATAGAGGGGCATAGGGATCTAGAATAACTGGGTGGGCAAGCCAGTTTTACCATAATTTTAAACCTTTAGCCACTGCTTGTCATAAAATGCTTATGATGATAAACTGTATTAGGCGTAGCGCTTACCTTTGTAAACAGTTAATCCTTTTAATGCGGGTGTTATAGATGGCCAGGAATATTAGAAATTACGGCAGTATCTGGGTGCTAATTTTGCTTATATTAATTGGCGGTCTAGCAGGTAGTGCTGTGGGTGATGCTCTAGCGCCGGCGCTGCCTTGGCTGAAAACAACCTCGCTAATTGGTTTGAAGCCCTTTACCGTTGACCTCAGATTTTTGAACATCACCTTCGGTTTTACCATTGCCCTTGGCCCACTCACGGCATTGGGTATGATCCTCGGCTATATAGTATATCGCAGGATATGACAAAAATGAAAAAATTGGTGCTTGCCTCCTCCTCCCCGCGCCGGGCGGAGCTATTAGGGCAAATTGGCTTGAATTTTGAAATCATAACAAGTGATGTGGATGAAACCCCGCTGCCCGGCTTAAGCCCGTCTGAACAGGTTGAATACCTGGCCAGGAAAAAGGCAGAGGCAGTGGCCCGGGAAGTGAATAGTGGTATTGTTATTGCCGCAGATACTATTGTTGTATGGCGGGGACAAACACTAGGCAAACCCCTTGACGGGGATGAGGCCTTTGCTATTCTATCCCGGCTGCAGGGCAGTGCTCATGATGTTTTTACTGGGGTAGCCCTGGTTGATACTCACACCGGTAAGATTTTGGTAGAGCATGAGCAAACAAGGGTTTTCCTCAGAGCTATAGAGGAGGATGAAATTTGCCGTTACATCGATTCCGGGGAGCCTTTTGACAAGGCAGGGGCGTATGGTGTCCAGGGGCTGGCAGCAATATTTGTGGAGAGGCTGGAGGGCTGTTATACCAATGTGGTTGGTTTACCGTTGGCCAGGCTTTCACTGATGCTTAAAAAATCTGGTTTTAATGTGTTGTAAAATAAAAAAACATCTAACAGGATTAACAGGATTAGGGATATTAGCAATTGGATCACTGAATTCCAACAACATGGGTTCATTGTCTGTTTCATCATTTTGAAAATAATCCTGCAAATCCTGTCAATTTGTTTTTGGAGTTGATTTTTTTGGGTTCCGCTAGCTACCGGCCAACCATAAAGGATTTGCCCGCCGATATCAGGCCTCGGGAGAGGCTTTTAAATGAAGGAGCGGAGGTTCTTTCGGAAATTGAAATCCTGGCGATTCTTTTGGGGACAGGCTATCGGCAGGTTACCGCTCTTGATCTGGCTTCATCAGTTATGTCCCGTTTTAAGGATTTGCGGCAGCTTTTAGGGGCTTCTGTGGAGGAACTGAGGGAAATAAAGGGAATCGGCCCGGCCAAGGTGTGTCAGATTAAGGCGGCCATGGAACTGGCCAAACGGATTGCCAGATATTCCGATCAACCACGCCCCGTAATCAGGAAACCAGACGACGCTGCTGCACTAGTTATGGAAGAAATGAGACATTTTGACCGGGAGCATTTTAGGGCCATTTTGCTGAATACCAAAAACCAGGTGATCGACACTGATAATGTATCTGTGGGTACCCTGAACTCTTCAATGGTACATCCCAGAGAATTGTTCAGAAATGCCATAAAAAAAGGTGCGGCTTCAGTAATACTTCTCCATAACCATCCCAGCGGGGATCCGACACCGAGCAAGGAAGATAAGGATATCACCCGCCGGGTGATGGAGGTGGGCAGTATTATCGGTATTGAGGTCATGGATCATATAATTATTGGGGACAACAGGTTTATTAGCCTTAAGGCCCAGGGTTTAATTTAGACAGCTAAAGGCATATTTTTTTAGGAAAGGGGCCGGATGATGCGCATTGGGCTGTTTTCGAAAGATATGGGAATGGATTTAGGCACAGCCAATTCCCTGGTATATGTTAAAGGAAAAGGAATTGTTATACGTGAGCCCTCAGTAGTTGCTATCCAGAAAGACACCAGCCAGGTGCTGGCTGTCGGGGAGGAAGCCAAAAAAATGATTGGCCGCACACCCGGCAATATTGTGGCTATCAGGCCGCTGAGGGACGGGGTCATCGCCGACTTTGACATCACACAGTGTATGATTAAATATTTTATTAATAAGGCTCTGAGGGGTCGCACTTTTATGGTTCGCCCCCGGGTGGTGGTAGGTGTGCCCTATGGGGTTACCGCTGTGGAAGAAAGGGCGGTGCGGGAGGCGGCTTTACAGGCCGGCGCCAGGGAAGCCTATCTCATTGAAGAGCCCATGGCTGCGGCTATCGGGGCCGGGCTGCCCGTCCATGAACCTACGGGGAATATGATCGTTGATATTGGTGGGGGCACTACTGAGGTGGCCGTTATTTCCCTTGGCGGTATTGTTACCAGCCGTTCGATTCGCATTGCCAGTGATGAAATGGATGAGGCGATTATCAACCATGTGAAACGCACATATAACTTGATGATTGGTGAGCGTACTGCAGAACAAATCAAAATACATATCGGTTCGGCGTATCCCGCAGATACAATCGAAAACGAGGAGGTACGCGGGCGTGACCTGGTCACCGGGCTGCCAAAGAATGTTCAAATTACTTCGGTAGAAATATACAAGGCCCTCTCAGAACCTGTAGCCAGTATTATCGAAGGGATTAAGAACACTCTGGAAAACACCCCGCCTGAATTGGCAGCAGATATTATGGACCGTGGTATTGTGATGGCCGGAGGTGGATCACTGTTACAGGGCCTGGATCGCCTGGTTATTGAGGAAACGGGCATGCCGGTGCACCTGGCGGATGAGCCCCTATTGGCGGTGGCCTATGGCGCTGGAAGGGTATTGGAAAATATTGATGTGTTGCGCAAGGTGCTGATACAGCCCAAAAGGGTGTCTTAAATGGGTTGGGCACCAGCAGGGATCCCCGAATATGCCTGGGCCCGGGTTTGCAGGAGATGATACGGTGCGCTGTTTGCCGGGACATGTTTTGGTGTCCGGGCAAATTGTCTGGCCCTGGGCAGAATGATGCTTGAAAATGAATTGAGCCGGTTGTTAAAGAGCTAACCTGAGCCGAAAATGTGGGTTTGCGGAAAGAATTTATTTTTTTTTGAGGGGTGAAGCGGGTGCGTTGGGCCACTGCTAAAAAGCTGTTTTTGCTAGCTGTTTTAATAGCGGTTACCCTTACAGCCATGCGCTGTACGGTTCCAGAACGAATGGGGCCGGCAACCCCGGGGATCAAATTCCAGGATGTAATTGCACCGGTGCAAAACGGCCTGACCTGGCTGGGTAAACAAGGGAGGTACATTATTTCACTACCTGTTTCTATGGTTGGTGCTGCAGCCCGCTGCCAGGAGCTGGAACAAGAGATCGAACGCCTGGAAAGCGAGAGAATTAAATTTAATGAATATCTAATGGAGAACAGACGCCTGGCGGCACTGCTGGAACACAAAAAAATAATGGCCGATAATTATAATTTATTAACAGCATCCGTCATTGGCCGGGATCCGGGTAACTGGTTTGCTACTATTACCCTCAATCATGGTTCCGGTGATGGGGTCAAAGAAAATATGAGTGTCCTGACACCGGATGGGTTGGTAGGCAGGGTGGTTGCCGTTACCCCATCTACCTGTGAGGTGCTGCTTATTACGGACCCTCGCAGCGGTGTTGGTTCACTGGTGCAGGATACACGTGCCCCGGGAATAGTCGAGGGTGTGGCCGGTGCGGCCGGAATAGTGAGGATGATCCATATTCCTAACAATGCCCGGGTGGAAGCAGGCCAGGCTGTGGTTACCTCCGGTATGGGCAGTTTATTCCCCAAAGGGATACCAGTGGGCCGAATAAACAGTGTCCAAAATGAACCTACCGGCCTATTTCTCAGTGCTGAAATATCCCCCCTGGCCGATCTAAACAGTTTGGAAGAGGTAATGATTGTCACTTTTGTCCACCCCGAGGTTGCTACCCAGCAGGCAGGGGGTTAGGAGGTATGCGATTCATCCTTTACCCGATGCTGCTGGGAATAGTCATTCTTTTGCAATCCACGGTCCTGGGAAATATCGCCATAGTAGGTGTTAAGCCTGATCTGGTAATGCTCATCGTCGTTCTCAGCAGCTTTGTTGCCGGTGCCAGAGCAGGGGCCTTTTTGGGGTTTATTGGCGGGATTGTAGAGGATTTGTTTTTAGGAAACTATATTGGCTTAAACGCCCTGGTGAAAATGACCGCCGGATACTTGGCGGGTGCTGCCGGGAAACGCCTTTATAGAGAAAACACCGTAATTGCCACCTTTGTTGCCTTTTTTACCTCACTGGCCGGCTTTATGGTCAATTATCTGCTTCTGTTTTACCTGGACATTGCTATTGCCCCTGTACAGGCTTTATTTAAGGTCGCCCTGCCGGCCGCAATATATACCGCATTGCTTACCCCGTTTATCTTCCAACGTATCTTTCGCAGTATGCAAATGCGGAGCAGGGATCTATAAAAGAAATGTGGGAGTTGGAGTATTGGAAAGAGGTTTTATGGAAGAAAAAATGCGTATATTTTTGATCATTGTCAGCATTTTTTTTTCTATTCTAGTATTTAGGCTTGCCTATTTACAGCTTCTACAAAATGATAAATTTTCCACTATGGCCAGGGAAAACCGGATTAGACTGGTGAATATTACCGCGCCCCGTGGTGAGGTTTTTGATCGAAATGGGGTGAAGTTGGTCGGAAACCAGCCAGTATACACTGTATCACTGGCCGATCTGGGACGCCAGGATCTGGACGATGTGGTTTATAGGCTAGCTACTATCCTGAATATGGATCCCCGGGAAATAAAGAATGAAATCGACCAGCAAAAACGTTCTTATGAACCTGTAAAAATCGCCTCCATGATCCCCCTGGATATGGTTACCCGGCTTGAGGAGCAGCGGTTGGAGCTCCCCGGTGTGGAAATTTATGTTGAACCACTGCGGGAATATCCCAACGGGAACCTGTTGAGCCATGTAATGGGGTATGTACGTCAGATTAACGAGGATCAGCTAGCGGCTAATAAAGACAAGGGTTACAAAATGGGGGATCCTTACGGCCAGGCCGGGTTGGAAAACACATATGAACAATACCTGCGAGGGCAGGATGGCGGACTGCAGGTGGAGGTGGATTCAATGGCCAGGCCGGTGAGAAACCTGGGGATTAAAGAACCGGTGCCCGGCAATAATCTGGTGCTGACTATTGACTATAATGTGCAAAAGGCAGCTGAGGAGGGACTGGCCAGGGCTTCCCAACAGGCAATTAGCGAAGGCTATGGGGAAGCCCGGGCAGGGGCTGCTGTGGCGCTAGATGTGCATAGCGGACAGGTGTTGGCTTTGGCTAGTTACCCTTCCTATGATCCGGTTAAACTAGCTGGGGTACTTTCACAACAGGACTATAATGAAATATTTAATTCACCCTTGAAACCAACACTAAACAGAGCCCTGCTGGCCTATGCGCCTGGTTCAACATTTAAAATGATTGTGGCCCTGGCAGCCCTGGAAGGCGGCCAGGTGGGCGCTGCAGACACCATAATGGATCCAGGGTATTTTTTTCATGGCCGGACCTTTAATTGCTGGAAGGCCGGCGGCCACGGTCAGGTTGATTTAATCAGGGCCATAAAGGTATCCTGCAACACATATTTTTATCAGACGGGTTTAAAAATCGGTATAGATGCTATCGGAGACATGGCTCGCCAGTTTGGCCTGGGAGCGCCCACCGGCATTGAGTTGCCTGGGGAAGAGGGCGGTGTGGTACCCGGTAGGGAGTCCAAGATAGAGCAAAACCTATATTACCTGGATAAGGAGACCCAGGCCAAGGCAAAAGAAGTGAAACAGCGCTATGATGTTCTTCTCAGTGAAGCAAAAGATGAGAACGAAAGGGAATCCTTGCTTAAAAGCAGATCGGCGGAGCTACAGGGAATTGAATGGGAACTAGACTGGCACGACTACGATACAATTATTTCTTCCATTGGCCAGGGAGATAACCATTATTCAGCACTGCAGCTGGCTAACTACATAGCTGCCATTGCTAACGGTGGAACACTGTACAAACCCTATATTGTGCAAAGGGTTGTGGATTTTAACGGCAAGGTGATTATGGAAAACGAACCTGTTGTATTGGGGCAGGTTGATGTTTCACCGGAAAACCTGGCTATTGTCAGACAGGGTATGCATGAGGTTACCCAGCCGCCTGACGGCACGGCCAATGGCTTTTTTAGAGGCTTTCCGCCAGTGGCTGCTAAAACAGGTACTGCAGAGGTCTTCGGTCATGAACCACACGCCTTGTTTGTTTGTTATGGACCCTATGATAACCCGGATATAGCCATTGTCTCCATTTTGGAGTTTGCCGGGCATGGCGGGGCGATCGCCGGTCCAGTGGCGGAAGATATGATGGCTGTATACCTGGGGCTGTCCACACCGGGGGGTTCCCAATAAGCAAACCCTCAATGGTGATTTTTGTAAAACAATGATGGAAATGAGGTCTCTTTTCGCCTCTTTTTTTGCCTGGTTTTAGCAGGATTTGATTGCCAATTTGTAGAATTAACAGTAAGCATTTGCGATGCTAGAAGGAGAGATGGATTTGGCCGCTTCCAAGGATAGCAATAATGGTCCTTTTTCTAACGCTGCAGATCTGGAGGAACTGGTAGATGAAAACACTATTTTGGTTCAAAGGACTCTGCGATCCGGCCAAACTATCAGTTATCATGGAAACGTTGTCATCCTGGGTGATGTTAACCCCGGGGCGGAAATAGCGGCGACAGGCAATGTTATAGTGATGGGCGCCCTGCGCGGCGTAGTGCACGCCGGGGCGGGTGGGGATGAAAATGCGATCGTACTGGCCTTTAAGCTGCAGCCGACACAGCTGAGGATCTCTGATCATATCACCCGACCTCCTGATAATGAAATAATCAAAATAGATCACCCGGAAATGGCTCGTATTAGGGATGGTGTGGTAACCATTGAAGCATTCCAGACCTGCGCTGAACGCCAGGTTAAGCCTTAAATGTAGCAGCATACCACAATATAACGGCCTTGATCATAGGTTTAATGTACCAGATGATCATGACTTAATAAGAGGAGGATACTTAGGATGAGTGAAGTAATCGTAATTACTTCCGGCAAGGGAGGGGTAGGCAAGACCACAACAGCCGCCAACCTGGGGGCGGGTTTGGCTTATCTGGGCAAAAAAGTGGCGCTTGTAGATACTGATATAGGGCTAAGAAACTTGGACATGGCTTTGGGGCTGGAAAACAGGATTGTATTTGATATTGTTGATGTAACCAGCGGCAACTGCAGGTTGCGGCAGGCTTTAATTAAAGATAAACGTTTGGATGGGCTGCACCTGTTACCTGCCGCCCAGACCAAAGACAAAACTGCCGTCGGCCCGGAGCAGATGATTAAGCTGTGTGACGATTTAAGAAAGGAATTCGAATTTATCATTATTGACTGTCCGGCGGGCATCGAGCAGGGTTTCCGCAATGCCATAGCTGGGGCGGACAAAGCTATAGTCATCACGACGCCGGAGGTGTCGGCGGTGCGTGATGCAGACCGGATTATCGGCCTGTTGGAGGCTGCCGATTTAGGTGAACCGGTATTGATTATCAACCGTATCCGCCCGAAAATGGTCAGACAGGGGGATATGATGGGTATAGAAGATATCATTGATATCCTGGCTGTGGACCTTGTAGGCGTTATCCCCGAAGATGAAATGATTGTCATTACTACCAACCGTGGCGAGCCTGTTGTGCTGGATATGAACTTGCGCCTGGGCCAGTCCTATAGGAATATAGTGCATCGCATACTAGGTGAGGATGTGCCGCTGATGAATCTGGATGGGGAAGGGTTTTTTAGAAAAATACGAAAAATATTTGGTATGAAATAAAACTGGGAGGGGAGCACAGCAATGCTGGAATTCATTGCAAGGCTTTTTAATAGAGGCAGCGGGAGTAAGGAGGTAGCCAAAGAGAGGCTTCGTCTGGTCTTGGTGCACGACAGGGCCAGCATATCGCCCCAGCTGCTTGAAACCTTGAAAATAGAACTGATCCAGGTAATATCCAAATATATGGAGATCGATGAATCGGCGCTGGAGGTAAACCTGGATGAAAGTGGCAGCACAGTAGCGCTGGTGGCTAATATTCCGGTTAGGGGGATGAGAAGGGCCGCAGAAGCCTAGGTTAGTTGCTAATACATACATGGTGAACATATGAAATCCAAGGGAATGCTGCTATGGGTAGGTAACAGGTGATCCCAGTCATAGTACCGGCAGCGATAATGCTCGTTAGTTTTAGCGGGCTTTTTATTTTTTAGGATGCAAACCCTGGGACCCTATCCAAAAAGCGGCCGATAGCAAATAGAAGGCGGCATGTTAATTTGCAACAGGTTATTATATAATAGATCGAGTATTTTTGGTTTTAGGAATTATTTTAGTGGAAAAGAGTGTCGTGGACATTGTTTAAGCAAAGCCGGCTGTTAAAAAAATTGGATTATACATTAATAGCGGTTGTGGCTCTAATAATTGTTTTTAGCCTGATTATCATATACAGTGCTACCAAGGATGACACTGTGCTTAGAAAGGATTTCATCAGGCAAATCCTGCATATCGTTATTGGTATTGGCGGCCTAATTTTCATACTGAACATTAATTATGAGGATCTGGCCAAACATATGAAAAAACTGTATATTTTAAATTTAATTCTGCTGGCTGCAGTTATCTTTGTGGGTGACTCTGCTATGGAGGCCCAGCGCTGGATCCAATTGGGGCCTTTTCGTTTTCAGCCTTCTGAATTTTCCAAGCTGATCATTATTGTTTGTTTTGCTGCCTTTCTTAGTAAACGACAGGGTAGGCTGAAAAAACTAAAAGATCTGATACCCTGTTTTGCCTTTATCGGTTTACCGCTGCTATTAATTTTAAAGCAGCCGGATCTGGGTACATCCCTGGTGTTCATGGCCATCATGTTTGGTATGCTTTTTGCGGCCGGGGCACGGCCCTGGCTGCTCTTTTGTCTGATTGCCGGCAGCCTGGCTTTTGTTTCACTGTGGATTTGGGCCCATTTATGGTGTGAAGCCAATACCGCCTTTCACCTCTGGATCCCCCTAAAAGATTACCAGCTCAACCGGCTGATTATTTTTCTTGATCCCTGGGTGGACCCTCATGGTCTGGGTTATCATATCATTCAGTCCCAGATTGCCATTGGGCAGGGTGGTCTTCTAGGCAGAGGGCTTTATCAAGGCAGCCAGACCCATGGTGATTTTCTGCCTATCCAGGATACGGACTTTATTTTCTCTGTGGTCGGGGAGGAACTGGGTTTCGTTGGTGCTATCATTTTGTTGTTCCTGTTTTTTATTTTAATCTACCGTTGTATTTATATTGCTGTTAACGTCAAAGATCGGTTTGGCTATCTAATTACTGCCGGTGTGGTATCAATGATTGCTTTCCACGTATTGGTTAATGTTGGTATGACTACCGGCATAATGCCCATAACTGGTATTCCTTTGCCGATGTTTAGCTATGGTGGCAGCAACATGATTACCAACCTGGCGGCTCTGGGCTTGCTGTTGAATATAAACATGAAGAAGCAAAATATACTGTTCTAATTGTAGGAATTCGCCTTCTGGCGAATTCCTACAATTTCATCCCCAGTTTGGGGACATAACTCGGCGGCAAAGCCACTCCCCAAACAGGGCTGTAATTTGGGGGACATACCTCGGCATCAAAGCCCGGCCCCAAACAGAGATGTGTCCCCGTTCCCCTGTCAGGGCCACTCATACATATAAGAGTTTCTCAGAAAAGGGCCCACAAAGCCCGACCCTTTGGGGACATACCTTATCTGCAAAGCCAATCCCCAAACAAAGATGTGTCTCCATTCCTTAAAAAAGTGTCCCTGTTCCCCTACGTCAGGGTAACCTACGAATCCGCCGGCTGACAACGCAGCTCCGCGTGCCCCTTATAATTGTGCGAGCTCGTTCACCCTCGGGCTCAGGCAAACTCGCCGCTTTGGCGGCTCAAACAGTGCCCTCGCTTTTCCTCGGGTTCACTCGCTCTTTGAATGGGGGCCCGATGTCGCTTGCTTTTGTCACCCGACAGATTCGTTTGGGGGACATTCCTCGGCGTCAAAGCATCCGGGGACATACCTCGGCATCAAAGCCCGGCCCCAAACAGAGATGTGTCCCCATTCCTCTGTCCTAGTTTCTTTTTATCTGAATGCGCACCTCTTTTCCCCTGTCCTAGCCCCTGCAGATTTTATCCAGGACTGGGACAAGGTACCCGTCCCCCCGTCCCACTTCTTTGTGTCATATTTCCTAATAAAGGAAATATAATTGAATTAGGAAATTCTATATGAGATTGAGGTGAGCACGCTGAAGGGCTTTGATAAAAACAGCAACAACCTGCAACAAGATGACTGGAGTTCGGCCTATCTAAAGAAGAACAAATGGAAAAATCCCAATAGCGGTAAAAAGAGGGGGAACCTTTACCGGTTTGTGATTGTGCTGTTGATATTGGCCGCTTTTTTTGCCCTCAGGGGGACAAGCACTCCCTGGGGTGCTCAAATCAGGGAAAACCTGAGGTATGTACTGACTACAGAGTGGGACTACCAACCGGTATTTGAAAAAGTAGTTCAGTACGGAATGCAGATTGCTGATGCCGACTGGCCTTTTTTCAGCAGCCCGCGGCCAGTGGTGTCAATGGTAAATGACGGCCCGCCAGGTGGGTTTCTACCTTTGCCTGTTTCCGGCAAGGTTGTCCGTAACTTTGGTCTTGTGGTTGATCCCATTGATGATATGGAACGTTTCCATGCCGGTATAGATATTGCCGCCCCGCCGGGGAGCACAGTGAAAGCAGTCCAGGATGGGGAAGTGAAAAAGGTGGCCGATAATCCTGAACTAGGCCAATATGTTCTGATTGATCATGGGCAAGGGACCTTTACCCTTTATGGAAAACTGAATGATATAGAAGTAAGGGAAGGCGGGATGATCAAGGCCGGGGAGACCATCGGCAAGGTGGGCAGTAACGGCCTCGTTGATGAAGGCTGTCTCCATTTTGAACTAAGAGAAAATAAAAGGTTGGTCGATCCCCTGAGCAGGCTGCAGATCAAACAATAAATGCCATTGTTTTAACCCCGTCAACCCGTAAAATACATTAGCAAAATTCTGGGGAGAGAGGTTGTCGCTGTGAAGGTATGTACTGTGTCAGGCGTACAAATCCACCTTAATAATATGTTTCTGGCCCTGCTTGGGCTGTTTTTTGTAGCCGGACTTTTGGTCAAGGGGTTAATAGTTTTTGCTATTGTGCTTTTGCATGAACTGGCCCATGTGGCAGTTGCTATGCGTCTGGGTATAAGTGTTTCGGATATAGAACTGCTACCTTTTGGCGGTGTCTGCCGTATTGGCGGAGAAATAGTCCTGGACCCTTCCCGGGAGGTATTGGTGGCAGCCGCCGGCCCGGCAGCAAATCTTTTGCTGGCTGGTCTGGCTACCGCTTTAAAAGGTCATGGGTTGTGGGATGACCAGCTAAATGCCTTTTTTATTCAGTGCAACCTTTTGCTTGCCGCCTTCAACCTGCTACCGGCATTACCACTGGACGGTGGCCGTGTTTTCCGGGCCTACCTGGCCAGGAGAATAGG